>NZ_JAMOKU010000024.1:0-84796 GCF_023656845.1 Parabacteroides sp. Y3-G-102
AAAGTATCTCTGATGGCAGAATCAACTGTGCCAATGCTAATAGTCCTTGATTGTTCATGGTACAAAGGTGCAAATTTTCTATAGAATTAAAGAATTTTCCCCCTGATTTATCGGGTGAGCCGTATTTTGTGGTCCATGTTTAAAAGGTAGGTCTATAAACAATTAAAGCCTGTCTCACGACAAGCCCTAACCAAACTTTGTTAACCTTAAATCTAATACTATTATGAAAAAACCACGATGCAAATATACGGACTTTTCAATTCCTGTCAAGGGCTATAATGCTAAATTATGTTTTACGACATATAACAAAAACAAAAAGGCGCCTTTCTTTTAGAGAAAGACGCCTTTTCCATGATATACTAATCAAATATTAGTCTTGTAATTTAGCGCAAATGAACTCGCGGTTCAAACGAGCGATGTTGCTAACGGAGATATTCTTCGGACATTCCATCTCGCAAGCACGTGTGTTCGTACAGTTACCGAAGCCAAGCTCATCCATTTTAGCGACCATAGCTTTGGCACGGCGAGCAGCCTCGACTTTACCTTGAGGCAACAAAGCCAGCTGGCTAACCTTAGCGGATACGAATAACATAGCGGAACCATTCTTACAAGCGGCAGCACAAGCGCCACAACCGATACAAGCGGCAGCGTCCATGGCTAAGTCTGCGTCCTTCTTTGGGATAGGTATCGCATTAGCGTCGGGTACACCACCTGTGTTGACAGATGTGAAACCACCCGCTTGGATGATTTTGTCGTAAGCGTAGCGGTCTACCATCAAGTCGCGGATAACAGGGAAACCTGCGGAACGCCACGGTTCGATCGTGATCGTCTCTCCATCGTGGAAACGACGCATATATAACTGGCAAGTCGTAGCTCCAGTTGCCGGTCCGTGCGGGTGTCCGTTTACATACAATGAACACATGCCACAGATACCCTCGCGGCAGTCGTGATCGAATACGATCGGTTCCTTACCCTCGTTGACCAACTGCTCGTTCAAGATATCCAACATTTCCAAGAAAGAGACACTCTGATTGATCTTCTCAATTTTGTATGTCTCGAACTGTCCTTTCTCCTTCGGACCTCTCTGACGCCAAACCTTAAGTGTTACACTTATATCTTTATCCATGATTCTAATTTTTTCTGAGATTGATGATTATTACTTCTTGTAGTTACGTGTTTGAGGAACAACGAACTCATAGTTCAAATCCTCTTTCAACATGACAGGATCTTTGTCCTCGCCTTGGTACTCCCAGCAAGATACGTACATGAACTTATCGTCATGACGCAAGGCCTCACCTTCTTCTGTCTGGTGCTCCGTACGGAAGTGACCACCACAAGACTCAGCGCGGTCCAAAGCATCGTGTGCCATCAATGTACCGATCTCGATAAAGTCGGCTACACGTAATGCTTTCTCTAACTCGGTATTCAAGTTGTCTGCGTTGCCTGGGATGAATACGTTGCTCCAGAACTCTTTCTTCAAGTCTTTCAGCATCTGGATAGCTTCTTGCAAACCTTTTGCGTCGCGTGCCATACCGATATGTTCCCACATGATATGACCTAGTTTGCGGTGGATAGTGTCTACGGTTTCTTTACCCTTGACGTTCATCAATTTTTGGATACGATCCTTGATGGCCTTTTCTGCCTCGACGAACTCCGGCAGATCCGTGCTGAAGCGAGGAACTTGGATTTGGTCGGACAAATAGTTCTGGATCGTGTATGGTAATACGAAATAACCATCGGCCAATCCCTGCATCAAAGCGGAAGCACCTAAACGGTTCGCTCCGTGATCGGAGAAGTTTGCCTCACCGATAGCGAACAGACCCGGAATGGAGGTCATCAACTCATAGTCAACCCACAATCCACCCATTGAGTAGTGCAATGCCGGGTAGATCATCATCGGAGTCTCGTATGGATTATCGTTCGTGATCTCTTCGTACATATCGAACAAGTTACCGTATTTCTGCTTAACGACCTCTTTACCCAAGCGATTGATCGCGTCGGAGAAATCCAAGAATACGGCCAAGCCCGTGCTGTTCACGCCGAAACCTGCGTCGCAACGCTCTTTAGCGGCACGAGAAGCCACGTCGCGAGGAACCAAGTTTCCGAATGCCGGATAACGACGCTCCAAATAATAATCGCGGTCTGCCTCGGGAATATCTTTACCTTTCTTCGTTCCGGCCTGTAAAGCTTTAGCGTCTTCCAGTTTCTTCGGAACCCAGATACGACCGTCGTTACGCAAGGACTCGGACATCAAAGTCAATTTAGATTGGAAGTCACCTTTCACCGGTACGCAAGTCGGGTGGATCTGGACCATACAAGGATTAGCGAAGTAAGCTCCTTTCTTGTAGCATTGCCATGCAGCGGAGCCGTTAGATGCCATAGCGTTGGTTGACAAGAAGAACGTATTAACGTAACCACCCGTAGCTACAACTACAGCGTGAGCGGCGTAACGCTCGATCTTACCTGTAATCAAGTTGCGGGCGATGATACCACGAGCACGACCGTCTACCTTAACTACATCCAACATCTCATGACGAGTGTACATCTTAACCTTACCCAAACCGATCTGACGGCTCAACGCTGAATAAGCGCCTAACAAAAGCTGCTGACCCGTCTGGCCACGGGCGTAAAACGTACGCGATACCTGAGCGCCACCGAATGAACGGTTATCCAACAAACCACCATATTCGCGAGCGAAAGGAACGCCTTGAGCCACGCACTGGTCGATGATTGAGTTAGAAACCTCAGCCAAACGATAAACGTTAGCCTCACGAGCACGGTAGTCACCACCTTTGATCGTATCGTAGAACAAACGGTAAACAGAGTCACCATCATTCTGGTAGTTCTTAGCGGCGTTGATACCTCCTTGAGCGGCGATAGAGTGCGCACGGCGGGGAGAATCTTGGATACAGAAGTTCAATACGTTGAATCCCATCTCTGCCAAAGATGCGGCAGCGGAAGCTCCAGCCAAACCTGTACCGACTACGATAACATCCAAACGACGCTTGTTAGCGGGGTTCACCAATTTCTGGTGATTTTTATAATTAGTCCACTTCTCAGCCAACGGGCCTTGAGGTATTTTAGAATTTATTTCAGACATAATGATTTAATTTCAAAAGTTCTTAATTATAAAACCTGTAGCTTGCAATTAAGCACCTACTCCGTTTAGGAAGAAGATGATAGTAATGATCGCGAAAAGTCCGCAAATAACCGTAGCTACGATCTTAGAGATACATTCCCAACGGTTCATCCAGATCGTGTTATTCCAACCGATTGTTTGGATAGCGCTCCAGAAACCGTGAGTCAAGTGGAACCACAAAGCCACGTACCATACGATATACAACACGGTCCATAATGCGGCCAGCGAGCATTCATGGAAATAGTAGTTGATAAACGCCGCACCATCTTGCGGAGATACCATAGCCGTTCCCAGCGCTACCTCATGATGACCTATCAGCTCGGCGAACATCATCTTATACCAGAATTGGCTGAAGTGCAACAGCATGAACAAGATAACGATCAAACCCAAAACGAACATGTTCTGAGATGCCCATTCCACGCCTTTCGGACGAGCGTTGATAGCGTAACGGTCGTTACCACGTGCCTTACGGTTTTGCAAGGTAAGAATGATAGCGTACACGAAGTGGATCACAACGCCTGCGGCCAATACGAGAGTAGCTGCCACAGCGTACCAATTAGAGCCCAACAGCGAACAAACCATGTTATAAGCCTCTCCGGAGAAAACGGCCGCCACGTTCATCGACAGGTGGAACAATAAGAACAGAACAAGAAAGAGGCCTGATATACTCATTATCAGCTTCTTCCCGATAGAAGAATTAAGTAACCACATAAGATAATAATTTAAGTTATTTAATTGTATTTAGAAATTTCTACTTAAACTATGTAATTATCACGCAAAGGTATGCTAAATCCATATATCGCGCAAACGATTAAAGAAATATTTCTGCATTAATGGGAGAGGTCAGGGCATGTGCCCCGACACATGAAATAATGCGGAAGGAAAAGGCTTTCCTTATGAATAATTTATATACATTTGCCTATATGCGTAAGGATTTGAATGGGGCACGGCATTTTTCTATAGGGATCAAGTTTACGATCTTATTGTTTACGATCGCGATCTTGGTTCTTGTGCTTTTTTCGTATAGGAGCGACAAGCATGGCAACCTGTTCTGGCAGGTAGAGAAATTGATTCCGCATCATCCGGACAGCGCTTTGGTGTTATTAGAGAAAGTGACGGATATCAATGGATTATCGCTTCGAGAGAAAGCCCGTTATTGTCTGTTATGGACCGAATCACGGGATGAGGCGGGATTGAGGCATACATCGGATTCCATAATCTCTATCGCTACGGATTATTATAGGACGACACGAGGCTGTTACTGGCCTCCCAAAGCGTGGTTTTACCGGGGGAAAGTCTATGAGGATATGGATCAACCGTCCCTAGCTTTGGAATGCTATTTACGTGCGTTGGAATATGAGGGAGGGAATTGGGATTACGAATTTTGGGGACGGTTATATAACCAGATAGGAAGGCTGTACGCCGAGCAGGAATTATATGGCAAGGCCATGTCTTTTTTGAGAAAAGCGAGTGCCCAATATCAGCTCTTGAATGATACGGCCGGACAAGGCCGGATACTGGAGGAAGTCAAGAAATACGAGGCGTTACGGGATTCTATCGGATCGCTGTCAGCGAGAGAATCGATTTATCAGATCACTTCCCGGTATGATGTAAGGCCGGTTCGTGAGGACTTATATAGGAAAGAATTGATGCTATCGCAAAGGGGACAGGAGCGTTATCTGTACGCGTTTATTATCGGCATAATTCTATTTATTTGCTTCCTCCTTTATCGGCGATGGAGAAATACGCAGGAAAACGCTCTTCGAAGGGAAGAAGCCTTGCGACGTTCGATTGCTAGCCAGCAACAACGTATGCGAGAAGAAAAAGAAGAGAATGAACGACAAATCACCCTTTTGGAAAAAAGAATTACGAAAATAAAGGAAGAAAAGGATCAAGAGTTGATGTTGGTTTCCTTACAATTGGAAAAACAACGGCTGGAGATTTGTAACGAGTCGATTCATAATAAGGAGAGTAAGCATTTATTATCTGTCGCGATCTTGCGGAAATCGGAGGTCTATGAGAAGTTCCACGATCGGGATGCCGGCAAGATTGTCTCTGAGGATTGGGAGCTTTTGGAGGTGCTGTTGAATAAGGCTTATGATGACTTTACCTTACGGCTGAAAAAACTATATCCTGCTATTTCCGATACGGAGTTGAAGGTCTGTATGCTTACGAAGATCGGCGTTCCCGCCAACCAGATCACACGGGTATTGAAATATAATAGTTCGGTACTTCGTCCTCGTCTGTTCCGGAAGATTTTTAAGAAAGAAGGTTCTACGGAGGCATTTGTGGAGTTTATCTCAAGTTTTTGATTATTATGTATTTATAGCGGTCTTGGCAGGTTTGTTCTCATTTTTGTTCTCATTTATCATGTGATTTGTGAGATATGCGGGATATTTTTGGAGGCAAAAAAGCATGGTTATGAAAAGTGTAAAGTTAGCCTCTATCTTGTTTTATTTAAATAGTGTTTTTGTCGTTTCTTGTTTCGTGTCATGCGGTTCTTCGCCAACGGAAGCGTCCTCTCTTTTAACTGCGGATATAAGAGGGGGGATGGATAAACCGGGGCTATTGGGATTAGGCGATGAGATCAAGGGGGTTACTTTTGTCCCTTTAGAGGTGACCACGGATGATGCCTCGTTGATAGACGGAGTTTATGATTATGCCGTGACAGATCGATATATCTATGTGCTTCCCGTAAAAGAGCCCCGTATCGTCCTGTTCGATCGGCAAGGGCGTTTTATCCGGACGTTGGTAAAAGAAGGGCAGGGGCCGGGTGAATTTAGCGGTATTCTGCCATGTATCCAAGTGGACGAACGTAATGACCGCTTTTTTTTATTTAGTAATAATCGAGTTTGGGAATATACGTTGGAAGGTGAATTTATCGGACAATCCACCCATGAGTATTCGGTAATCTATATGCGTCATATCGGAAAGGATCGTTTCGCCGCCATATCATTCCCTTTTCAGCCTTTCAACGGAGGAGGATTCGGATTGGGCCTATTTTCGAGGAAAGGGGATACGATAGCGATCAAGAATGATTTTTATTCCTTTTTATTACCTCATGAGAAGAGCGGGTTCACGACAAGTATCGCCCCCGCTTATTCTGATGCGCAAAACTCCGTGTTGTTTAAGACCGGTAGCAATGATACGGTCTTCAGTATCTCGGTGGATCGAATAAGTGCGACTTGTGTCCTTGATCTGAAAAACTCGGATGCGGAAGTGATTCGTTCGTTGGATGTTACGGACATGAGTAATTTGCGAATTGAAAAAAAGGACCCCAAGGATATCTTTGTGCAAGATATGATTGAGTTTCCGGAACATTATTATTTCCGCTTATTGTATAACCAAGGCTATTATATAGCCTCTGTAGATAAAAAGACGGGAAAGACACTTGTGGAAAAATGTGTGATGCCGGGTTCTATCTATGAACTGGCGGATGCGAACCTTCAACATGGCATGCAGGGTACGAGAAGTTATCGGAATTTCCCGGTCTGGGGGAGGGTCATAAAAGATGAGCTGGTACAAGTAGTGACCCCGTATGAGCTAAACTTATATAAATCGCTTCGCTCGATCACGATTCCGCAGGAGTTGGACTTAAAAGGAGAGGAGGGCAATCCGGTTTTTGTGTTTTATTCGCTTATCTGACTTCGATATGTATCGCTCGGTTGTACTTCTTGTAATAATCTAGCGATAGAAGCTATAGTATTCATGGTTACTATCTATAGAAAATCTGATTTACTATTGATAGTAATCTGATTTATTATAGATAGTAATTGGATCGGTAATAGGCGTGTATGTATAACTGCGTAGATATCAGCCATATACTAATATTTACGTGCAAAGTGGGCATATTGTGTATTTTAACTGTTCGGCAAATAATCGTGTTCTTTTATCTTTTCTATGCCTTTGATGGATATTAGTGTTAATTAACGTATTGTTTATATTTATATTACGAGTATTTCGTATATTTGCGAAACCAACGTAATGTCCGGATATGCTTAGAGGTTGGTAAGCGTGTGTAATAACGGTATAAATAACTTTAAAACGGATTGAAAATGAAAAAGGCGATTATGAACACAATGATCATCCTGTTCGCTTTGGCGATGTGCGTAGGATGCGGACAGTCTTCGGAACAAAAAGAAGAAAGTGTTCCGACAGATGTAACAAAGGCAGAAAAACAAGAGCAAGTACAGGTGGAAGCGGAGGACGAAGATACGCTGGAAAATGGAGAGCAGGTATTTAGGGTAGTAGAGGTGATGCCGAAGTTTCCCGGCGGTGATGCGGAGCTTTTGAAATTTATAGCCAAGAATGTAAAGTATCCACAAGAGAGCCAAGACAAAGGAGAGCAAGGGCGTGTGATTTGTTCGTTTGTGGTAACGAAGGATGGAACGCTTACGAATTACAAGGTCCTTAGAGGAATCTCCCCGGCATTAGACCAAGAGGCGGTTCGAGTTTTGCAAATGATGCCTCGTTGGACACCGGGCACGCAAAGAGGCGAGCCGGTAGCCGTGAAATATACAGTGCCGATCACGTTTAAGTTGCAATAATTCACGATTGCAGGTCTTGTGATTCTTATTTAATGTTAATTAACGTGCCTTTCGCATGCCGTTTACGACTATTTCGTAGCTTTGTGGATATACATTAAATAAAAGGATAAGATTTATGGAGAAGCTAACGATGCAGGAAGAAGAGGCGATGCGCTGGATTTGGCGGATCGGTCCTTGTTTTGTGAAAGATGTGCTGGCCAAATACGAGGACCCGAAACCTCCTTATACGACGCTCGCTTCCGTGATCAAGAATCTGGAGCGAAAGAAGTACGTGAAGGCGAAACGTTATGGAAATACGTATGAATACCGTCCTTTGATAGAGGAAACGGAATATAAACGTACGTTCCTTGGCGGCGTGGTAACGAATTATTTCGCTAACTCGTATAAAGAAATGGTTTCTTTCTTTGCGAAAGATCAGAAAATCTCTACGGATGATTTAAAGGATATCATCGATTTGATTGAGAAAGGAAAAGAATAACCTAAATCCCACATACCATGACACCGGAATTTGCCTACTTATTGAAGGTAAATGTAGCCTTTGTACTCTTTTACGCCTTCTACCGGTTGTTCTTCTATAAGGACACGTTCTTCAAGCTACGTCGTGCGATCTTGCTGGCGTTCTTTGGCTTGGCTCTGTTTTATCCTTTGCTGAACATCCAAGATTGGGTAAGGCAACAAGAGCCTATAGCGGACGTGATTTATATGTATTCCGCTATGTTGCCTGAGGCGACGGCGAAAGCGGATGCCGCGGCGTCCGTGGATTGGTATGGATGGTTGCTGGGATCTTTGGGGTTTATTTATTGGGGGATCGTAGCGTTCTTATGCGGACGTTTTCTCGTGCAATTAAGCAGTATCTTATGGTTGGCTCATACCAGTGAGCGTGTTGTTATTCATGAAACTCCGGTTTATGCGTTGCGGAAGGCCGCCGGGCCATTCTCCTTTTTCCGTATGGTCTTCTTGCATCCGGAGAGTCATTCGGATAAGGAAACGGATGAGATATTGACACATGAATGTACGCACGTATCCCAATGGCACTCGATTGACGTGATCTTGAGCGAGATGATGTGTATGGCTTGTTGGTTCAATCCTTTTGTATGGTTATTGAAGCGTGAGGTTAGGCATAATCTGGAGTATCTGGCGGATAACACGGTGATCCAGTCCGGTTACGATAGTAAGAGCTATCAATACCATTTATTGGGATTGGCTCATCATCAGTCCGTTACTACTTTGTATAATAGTTTCAATGTGCTGCATCTGAAGAACCGGATTATGATGATGAACAAGAAGCGGAGCCCGGGTATCGTACGTACGAAATATCTGATATTTATTCCATTGGTAGGGATCTTGATGCTGTTAAGTAATATCGAGGCGGTAGCGCGTTTGACTGTCCGTCTGGCGAATGAGGCTACGGTCTCGAACGCTATGGTGACGGCTACGGGCATTCTGGTTGATGAGACCGGGCAGCCTTTGATCGGGGCATCAGTTGTGGTGAAGGGCGGTAAAGAGGGGACTAACACGGATAGGAAAGGGGCTTTCTCTTTGGAGGTCCCTGCGAATGCGATTTTGCGATGCAGCTATCAAGGAAGGGAGTCTCAAGAGGTCTTGGCTGCTGATATGACAAATAATACCCATTTGTCCTTATCTTCCAAATCCCGTGAGATGAACGAGCAAGTATTTACCGTGGTAGAGAAGATGCCTAGTTTTCCGGGTGGGGATGCGGAGTTGTTGAAATACATAGCCACGAATATAAAGTATCCGAAAGAGAGTCAGGATAACGGGGAGCAAGGGCGTGTAATCTGCTCGTTTATCGTCGGGCGTGATGGTTCCGTCAATAATCCGGAGGTGCTTCGGGGAGTGACTCCTTTATTGAATGAGGAGGCCGTAAGGGTAATAAACACTATGCCTCGCTGGAATCCGGGAATGCAACGTGGAAAGGCGGTCGCCGTGAAATATACGGTCCCGATTACGTTCCGTTTGAAAAGTCCGGTAGTAGAAACGAAGGAAGAGACTTTGACGGTAGTGGACGTGATGCCGCAATATCCCGGAGGGGATCATGAATTATTAAAGTTTATCGCTCAAAGCATAAAGTATCCGACGGATGCGCAGGAAGCGGGAGTGCAAGGTCGTGTGATCTGTTCGTTTGTAGTAGATAAGAAAGGAAATATCGTGGAACCTAAAATCATACGGGGAATAGATCCCTCCTTGGATGCGGAAGCTTTGCGAGTCATCGGAATGATGCCCCGGTGGACTCCCGGTCGTCAGGACGGAAAGGCGGTCCGCGTCTTATATACGGTGCCTATTACTTTCCGGTTACAGTGAAATAAGAATAGAGGCTATGTTGGTCGCTTAATCAGTAATCTTAAAAATATACAGATATGAATGCGAAATGTAATTTAGTTACAGTTCTGTTACTTTGTTGCCTTATTTTTCCCGGAAATGCTCAAGAGTTTAATTGGCAAGACTTGGTGAACCGTAAGCAATATGCGGCTGTGATCGCCCGTGCCGATAGCCTTACCCCGGCTGATTCTTCCGATTATGAGGTGATGAACGCTATCGGGCAAGCCTACGAGGGGATGCTTCGTTACCGGCAAGCCTACGACTATTATCGTCTTTGCCTCTCCATGGACACGACTAATCTGGATATTTTAAATACGTTGGCCCGAACGGCTACGAACTTGGGCAAGGCGAAAGACGCTGAGCGATATTTCCACAAGGTATTAGCGGCCGATAGCCTAAACTTCTATGCTAATTATCAATTGGCCCGGTTGTATTTCCAGTTGGGCGAATATGAGAGGGCGGTTGATACGTATGAGAAACTACAAGCCCGGAATGAGGACAATACGGCCTTATACCGTGCGATCGGCGATTGTTATTCCCGGCTGGAGCAATACCCGTCTGCGACGATCGCCTATTTTCAAGCGTATAACTTGAACCGGGAGAATGCGGGACTGGCGGGTGCTTTGGTAAATACATTATATCGTATGGGTGTCGGTAGTCCGGACTATATATTAGAAGGGGTAGCGATTTGCGATACCGCCTTGATCTACAATCCGGGGAATCGCCAGTTATTACGCAGTAAAGCTTTGGGTTTGTATATGGCAAAACAATTCGCTCAGGCTGATTCCATTTACTCTGGTTTGTTGGCTGATGGTGATTCTACTTACCTTACCTTGAAATATGGGGGAGCCTCGAAGTATTATGCCGGTCTGTATATGCCCTCGGTAGATATCTTGGATATGGCATATGAGCAGGATACGACCTCTGTCGAGGTATGCCTCTTATTGGGTTCCGCCTTGGGTAAGACGTATGACCGGAAGCGGGCTTACGACTTATTTGACCGGGCGGAAAAGGGATTGGAACCCAATCGTTTCTTGGTAAATCAATTATTGGCCTTCCGTGCGGAGACTTACCAAAAGGACGGGAGATACAAGGAAGCGTCCCGTCTCTACTATGAGGCATGGAAGAAGAATCCGGAACGACTGGATTTCCTTGCGGCGATCTCGCATATGTATAGTGAGATTGACGTGTCTAAATTCCAGAGCGAGGAGGATCGCCAGCGAGGGCTTTTTATCTTGGTACTTTATATGAATGAGAGCTTAAAGAAAAAAGCGGACGAGAGGACAATGGTGTTTAGCCGGGCGCTTCTGCAATCCTTCTATGAGGATATGTTTTTCCGTAATGTGGCGGAGGAGACTATGATAGACCCGGATGGGAAAAAGAGCAAGATCTCTATCGTGGATTTGCGTAACCTGATCAATCAATTGCCGGAGGAATCGGAGATGGTCATGGAGATTCGTGCCATGAGCGCCAGAAGCTCGGGTAAGATAGAGGAGGCGGCCCGTCTGCTTTATCGGGCGTGGAAGGTGAAGGGTACTCGTGTAGAATTGCTTCGTGAGATCGCGAACCTATATAGCCATCCGGATATCTCCGGATTCAAGAATGCGGAGGAGCTACAGAGAGGTGTATTCGCTCAAGTGACTTACGCAAAGGAACTGTTGAAAAACGAGTCGGATCTGAGTGACCTGACTTTTACCCGGCCTTTCTTGGAGTCATTAAATTCGGATATGTCCAAACGGGGTATCACGGAGCAAACCATGCTGGCTCCAGATAACCGGAAAAGCCAGCTTTCTATAGATGAACTCCAATCTCTGATCCAACAACTGCCGGAGACATCCGATGAGGTAAAAGAGATGATACGGATGATGAACAAAGAGAAAACGCTAAAGAGCAAGAAATGACATTGAACGAAAGACTTTAAACATTATAAAAATGAGAAAATTAACTACGAACGCAGTGGCTATGCTACTCGCTTTAGTCGGATGTATGGGATGTGGCAATCGGTCCGCTTCCTCTGTCGATAACCTTATAAGGGTTGATGTCATGGCCGATTATCCGGAAAAGGAACTGATACTTCAAGATCTTATGGACGTGGAATACATCGCGTTGGAAACCACGGATGATTTTATAACTAAAGGTGCCGTGAAAGCGATCGGAAAGGATATCATGCTGGTGACGAATCGGGGCAGTGATGGGGATATTCTTGTTTTCGATAGAAACGGAAAGGGACTAAGGAAGATAAACCGTTTAGGGCAAAGCGGTGAGGAATACACGCAGCTTACAGGGCTTGTCTTGGATGAGGGTAACGATGAGATATTCGTCAAGGATAATCCAGCGAGAAAAATAGGTGTCTATGACTTATTAGGAAACTATAAAAGGAGTTTTAAGTTCACGGATACCAGTTATTATAATTATATATTTAATTATGATCGTGATCATTTGATTTGCTATAAGAGTTATCCATCGGAAAAAGGCAAGCGGGAGTGTCATTTGATTATTTCCAAACAAGATGGCCGTATCACCCATGAGATCCAGATTCCCTCTAAGGGTATTGAGACTCCGGTTGTGACAGAAGGGGAGTTTATTATTACGCCGGAATTTTATCTTACGTTCCCGGATGGGGATAAATGGATACTTGTCAATACATCGTCTGATACCATATTCCATTACTTGCCGGATGGTAATCTGAGTCCTTTTATCGTAAGAAGCCCTTCCATATCCTCCATGGATACTAAAGTATTTCTTTTTCCAACCGTCATCACCGATCGCTACTGTTTCATGAGAACCATGAGAAAAGAGGTTGACTTTACGACGTTTAAAGGTTTCCTTGGTGAAGATCTGGTGTATGATAAACAAGAAAATGCCTTATTCAGCTATATTCTATACAATGATGATTTCATCAATAAGGAAGAAGTCTCTCTAACATCAGAGCCAAGAAACCCCGAAATAGCTATCTGCCAAACTCTAGATGCCCCGGACTTAGTTGAGGCTTACGAGAAAGGCCAGCTAAAAGGAAAGTTGAAGGAGATCGCCGCAAACTTGGATGAAGAGTCGAATCCTGTGGTCATGCTGCTGAAAAAGAAGAAATAAATGACATTAAGGGAATTATGTTATCTTTGCAAATAACCTTAAAACGAATTGTAGATGAGAAGAGCAATTATAAATATAGGATTTCTCTTGCTAACTATGGTTGGATGCCTAGGATGTAGGCACTCCGCTTCCCAAGCTGAGGAAGTAATTACGGTGGATGTCACGGCAAGTTATCCGAAAAAGGAATTAATCCTTCAAGATATAGTGGATGTGGAATACATCCCCTTAGAGACGAATGATGAGTTCATTACCCGGGGGACTTTACGGGATGTTGGCCGGGAGCTTTTGGTTGTAACAAATCTTCCTAGCGATGGGGATATTTTCTTATTTGATAGGAAAGGGAAAGCCTTGAAGAAGATAAACCACTTGGGGCAAGGGGCTGAGGAATATGTAGGTGTTTTAGGTATTACCCTTGATGAGAATAACAATGAGTTATTTGTTAATGATCATTATACGGAAAGAATGTTAGTGTATGATTTAGACGGGAATTATAAACGGACTTTTAAGCATAAGAAAGGTACTATGTATGATGCGGTCTATAATTTTGATGAAGAGAATCTAATTTGTCATGATGGCTCTTTTACGGATGATGGGAAGGCAAATCGGTTATCCTATTTACTTGTCTCTAAGCGGGATGGTAGTGTTGTCAAGGAAATTCCCATATCTTTTAAAGAGAAAAAATTAATCCAGATGATAAAAAAGGGGGAGGGTGACAGCAATACGTATGTTGTAAGTCCATCCAGTTACTACCCTTTGATCCCTTATTCAGGTAATTGGGAGCTTGTAGAACCTTCGGCTGATACTGTATTTACGCTTTCCCCAGATTTAGATTTGAAGCCTTTTGTCGCTAGGATTCCATCTGTGCAATCCTTGAATCCGGAAATATTTCTTTTTATGAGTATCCTAACCGATCGTTATTATTTTATGGAAACGGTGGAAAAGAATTATGATTTTGCGGCAGACGATATTCCAAGTACAAATCTACTATATGATAAACAGGAAAATTCCATATTCAAATATACCGTATACAATGACGATTATTCTATTAAAAAGGAGATGTATATGAGTACAAGACCTATCAATCAAGAAATCATGACTTGGCAACGGCTCTATGCAGATCAATTAGTTGAGTCGTATAACAAAGGCGAATTGAAAGACCGATTAAAAGAGATCGCCGCAAACTTGGATGAAGAGTCGAATCCTGTGGTCATGCTGCTGAAAAAGAAAAAGTAATATTAAAAAAGTAAGTTGATAGATATTCAAGAAGATGATAATCCGGTTTTCACGGATAAAAATATGTCTTCTTTACTATTTTACTGAATAACTTAGAGGATCTTACCATATCAAGAACCTCGTTTAAGTGTTGTTCCTGTAATTCCCCTATTATTTTCGTTTCTTGTTTACTTATGCTTAATACCAATTCTTCCCGGCTTTTCGTTAGTATGTCTGTGGCGCAAAGGAACGAGTCGTATTTGAGAAAATCATAATCGGTACGCTTTAGAGGATATTGCATAGCGAGCTGATCGTTTTTTTTGAACAAGCTAGGATGAATATTGGAGTTTATAAAGAAGAAACCCGCCACATGGGTTTCTGATATTCCCATCACCACGAAATATTTGCAATGATCTATTTCCTCGAAAATAGAGGAAAGTAAAATGGTCCCTCTATCAATAGATCTTTCAATGCAAGATATAGGTAATTCCATTACATAAACATTTCCTCTATTTCTAATTTATGATCTATATAAGAGACATATTCCTCATCATCCCCAGCCTCTCTTAATATATCTTTAATGGGTATAGCCCTATCTCTTTTAGCGCTGTTCCATGCCAAATCATGTGACATATCCGTTAATTGAGAGAAAGTCTTATTTTTACACTTCTCTATGGCATTATTTAAGCATTCAAGGTCGCTCTCCGATAAGTAGTCAAGGTCTGCTTCCTTTTTGGCTACAAGAATATATTTATTAGTAAAATCAAAATATGATTTCAGATCATCTACGCAATCGGAGAAAAAGCTATCGCCCCTAAGCGCCTTGAAAATATCCTCTACATTCGATGGGACTGGTCCATATTGCATGGCTATATAGGTATCTCCCGTAATACTTCTTCCATATTTGGACAGATGTTCTTGGTCTGCGAAATATAATATCTTACAGATTTTGTGGATGTCTTTACGATCTACATTTTGTGCGGCATACAATATAGCTTGTATGGCAACGTCTTTTTTAAATGTACTTTTTGTTCCCATACCTAAATGTTTACAATTGCTATTTGAATAGTTTTCAGTTTATTACAACACATCTATTGTATTATTGGTACAAAGATGAGGTAAACAGAGCAACAAACAAAATTTTTTCCACTAAAAAAACTAATGAATCTCAAATAATGGTGTAAGTGGTTGATGTCTAGATGTTGTGTTGTTTTGTGTTATTCCCATTATACCGCTTCACCAGTTGAAAAAGAGGAATAGTTCTCCGATAACCTATACATTCCATAGCGAATAAGTATTTATTCTTAAATCAGCGCCGTGAACTGTATAAACCACGCCGTGGAATGTGCAGACCACGCCTTGGTTTATACAGTTCACGGCATGGTTTATAGAATAGATGAGATAGCGATAAACTTTATATATAGGTAAACATACGTTTTATTCTAGATGAATCCGTTTGCGTTTTCGAGTAAACCAGCTACATTTGCCGGAAAGAATATCTAGATGAGGAAGTTCCTTTTATTGTGGTTGGTTGGGTTGATGTTGGTGCCTTCTGTGATGGCTGAGCGGAAAAAGGTTGGCTTGGTGCTGGGAGGCGGTGGGGCGAAAGGTGTCGCTCATATCGGGGTGTTGAAGGTATTGGAGGAGGCCGGCATCCCGATTGATTATATTGCCGGAACCAGTATGGGAGCTATCGTTGGTGGCTTGTATTCCGTTGGCTATACTGCCGCTGAGATCGATAGCATGGTACGTTGGCAGGATTGGAGCATGTTGCTAAGTGACCGTGTGAAACGTAGTAACCTTACTTTTCCGGAGAAAGAGAATTCCGAGCGATATGTCTTTTCCCTTCCTTTTGGCCGGAGTAAAAAGGAGATAACGATCCAAGGGATGATAAAAGGTCAAAATCTCCAGAACCTTTTCTCTGATTTAACGATCGGTTATCATGATTCCGTAGATTTTAATCAATTGAATATACCTTTCGCTTGTGTGGCGTTGAATGTGGTGGACGGGCAAGAATATGTTTTCCATCGTGGAAGTCTTCCGTTGGCAATGCGTGCCAGTATGGCGATTCCTGCCGTGTTTGCGCCGGTACGTTTGGATAGCATGGTGTTGGTAGATGGTGGGATCAAGAATAACTATCCGGCGGATGTCGCACGGGATATGGGGGCGGATATCATTATTGGCGTAGATCTGGGTACTAGCGACTTGAAACAGTTGGAGCGGATAAATACCCCTTGGGATATCATAGGGCAGATCATCGCCTTGCATGGTTATGAGAAATACGGACCGAATAAGGAACAGACCGATCTGTTGTTCCGCCCGAATACAGACCCTTATAATTCCGCTAGTTTTGGGGAGACGGCCCTGGATACCTTGATTGACCGGGGTGAGCAAGTCGCCCGCAAGCAATGGGATGAGATTCTTGCCTTAAAGAAGAAGATTGGTTTATCCGATAGTTCGGATATGCACCGAAAGAGATTAGTACATTCCTATCCGGTAGCCCCTACCGATACGTTTCATATCCGGCGTGTCTTGTTTGAAGGTATAGATCCTCGTGATGAGAAATGGTTGACGCAAATCAGCGGCTTGAAAGAGAATAGCTTGCTTACCGTGAAGAAATTGCAGGAAGCCATGTCTATCGTGATCGGTACAAATCTTTACTCGAATGTGAGCTATAAATTGGTCGGTGAGAGGCAGGAGGATTTGGTGCTTACGGTACAGGAAAAATCAAATAGTGCGATTAATGTGGGCTTGAATTTTAATAGTGAGGATATCGTCGCCCTGTTGCTGAATGCTACTTTTGACAATCGGGCTCGTTACCATTCGAAGTTCTCCGTAACGGGAAGGATCGGGAAACGTATGTATGGGCGAGTGGACTATGCGATAGAGCGTAATCCCTTGCGTAACATCAATCTGTCTTACATGTTCACGTACCATGATCTCGACGTCTATAACCGGGGGGATAAAATCGTAAATACGACGTATCGCCACCATTTCGTGGAACTTGGATATTCGGACATGAACTGGCTGAATTTCAAGTTGAAGCTAGGAGCCCGTTATGAGTATTTTGATTATAACTCATTCCTTTATACGGCGGAAAACCAAAAGTATCAAGTAAAACCGGAAGGCTTTATCAGTTACTTCGCTCAGGCCCATCTGGAAACCTTGGACCGCCGTTACTTCCCGAGTAAAGGCGTTTCTCTGCAAGCGGATTATTCCATTTATACGGATAACTTCGTGACTTATAAGGGACATACCTTCTTCTCCGCTTTGAAACTCAGTTTCCTTTCAGTATTGCCGCTGACTTCCCATTTGAGTCTGTTGCCGTCTATCGATGGTCGCGTGTTGATCGGGAAAGATCCGGCTTATCCCTTTTTGAATGTGGTAGGAGGCGATATGCCGGAAAGGTACCTTCCCCAGCAGTTACCGTTCGCGGGGATCAATCGGATGGAGATATTCGATAATTCCGTGGCGATCGTCCGTTTGAACTTACGTCAGCGTATCGGGCAGCGGCACTATATCTCATTGATAGCCAACTATGCGATCCATGAGGATAATTTCTTCGACCTGCTCAAGGGAGAAAGTGTATGGGGAGGCAGCATCGGTTATGCCTATAATAGTATGTTCGGTCCGATGAATACGAACTTCGGATTGTCGAACCGGAATAATAACCTGCAATTTTATCTGAATCTGGGTTACAGTTTCTAATATTTCTTACATTTGTAAGGATTAAAAATAGAAAGTTATGAATGAACAGATCATAGAGTTCTTGACAGAGTTGAGGAGCCATAACAATCGGGAATGGTTCCAAGACAATAAAAATCGTTACGATGCACTACGTAAGGGGTTTATCGATGAGGTACAAGATTTAATAGGTCGTATCTCCTTATTCGATCCCGAGGTAGCCGGGTTGGAGGCGAAAGATTGTTTGTTCCGGATATACAGGGATATCCGTTTCTCTCCGGATAAGACTCCTTATAAATGTCATTTCGCCGCTTACATCTCCCAAGGTGGTCGTGCCAGCGAACGGGGTGGTTATTATATCCATCTGGAGCCGGGAGGCTGCTTGCTTTCCGGAGGTGTATGGTGCCCGCCACCTGCGCTATTAAAGAAACTTCGTCAGGATATATACGATCATATCGAGGAATTTACGGCTATTATCGAGGAACCTACATTTAAGAAAACATTCCCGGTGTTAGAGGGGGAGATGTTGAAACGCATGCCTGCCGGCTATCCAATGGATTCCCCTTATGGTTATATCATGAAGCATAAGGATTTCAGCGTGGTGTCTTATAAGCCGGATAATTTCTTTTACGCTACGGATTGGATGGATAAGGCGGTGGATGACTTTAAATTGTTATTACCATTCAATCGTTTCTTAAACTATACGGTAGATGAATATCTAGGGAGAGTTTAAATCTCCCTAGCCTAAGGAAGTAGGGCTGTTAGTTTCTCCAGCTGCGTCTTTAACTCTTCTTGGGTCGCCTTATCGGTTTCTGTCCGGTAAGCCGCCTGTAAGTTGGGTAAGAAAGGTAAGTAATGGGTATCCGCTATATATCGGGCTGCCCGGATACGGACGGCGGGTGAAGCGTCATAAAGCAATCCTTGTACCCATCGTTTGGCGTCCCATGAATGATGTGCTTCCAGCCAATCCAAGGCGGCAACCTTTTGCTCGCTTTCTCCGCTTAAAAGGATTTGAAAGGCTTTTTCTTCCTGCTTTAAATCATCGGTAGCCATTAATGATTCATGATTGAACAGGTCTGGACGTACGGCGGAGGATTGATAAGGGATAAAAGGCTTATTCAAGGTCCAACGTACCATCCGGGGGATCATCCACATCATGCCGGGAGTACCTTCGGGGTGGGCGATGGAACTAAAAACACGCCCTTTCCCGTAGTTATTGGCTACGAAGAATGGCTTACCGTTTGTCATATTAGCCGGGGCGTTTCCTTCCTCATGCACATCGCTTTCCATGATGGCAAGCGTGTTGCTTTGGATCGTATCAGCCGGATTGTTTATAAATACCGGTCCCTCATAGTAAATGACGAAACTCGTATCGCGGTTGGCTAATTCGGGGAATATCTTCTTACCCTCCTCACATAAGGTGAATTTCGCTAATCCATGCCCTCGGTTGTCATGCTCGATGTCGATCGCTTGCTGTCCATTTAGCTGTATACAGGTGTAATCGGGAGTATTCGAGAATAGATAGGCTCCGGCACAGATCCCGACAGCCCCTTTACCTTTAGCGATGAAGTCCTTGATACGTTGTTGATTTAAGGTCCCTAGGTTTAAGTACTGACTTTTGCCACTTCCTCCCGGGATAATAATAGCGTCGATCGAATCGAGCACATTATTAGCTATATCTGCTGTAGTAATGGTACATACCTCCATTTCCGGGTCCAGCCGGATAGCGGCGACAGTTTCCCAAATACAGGTCTGTGCTCCTCCATGCCCATCGAATACACCCACCTTTATCGGTTGAGTACTAATCTCTTTTTTCGTGCTCTTGTTTTCCGGCACTGAGCACTGAACGCATAAAGCCAGATAGGCAAGAAATAAGATGGCGGTCGTTTTCATTTTACGGAGGATTTTAGGTTCTGTAGAATTCAATTTGCATTCTACCTTCGCAAAGGTAAGAATATATTTATTAATCAATAGATTTTTAATTTATTAAAAAAGCGGTGTCTAAAGTTTTCTTTTGAAAGTTACATCCGGCTGGTGGTAAATAATAGATATTTAAAAATCGGGGGAACTTACGATTTGGTTTACAATATGTCAGTAAACATAGGGGAATCGAAGGGAATGAAGGTCTTGAATGTGTTAAATATTGTGATATTGCTAACGATTTGTCACTTTGCTTTTGGTGATTGTCGGGAAACTTCCTTACTTCGCGGTACAAAATGATAGTAACCTTATAAATTAAAATAGTATGAAGACATCAGTTTGGGGTAAAAGTATTCTTGCGCTAGTTTTTACTTTCATGTGTAGTTTAGCGATAAGCGCAGCGTCTCCTAAAGATTATCTATATGATACAAAAGAGGAGAATGGTAAGATTATCTCTAAAGTGGTATTCTTACAGGAAAACGGACTGTTGAACAAACAGGTAAGATATGAGTTCCAGTACAACGAGAACGGCAAGGTTTCCGAGAAGAAAGCGTTTCGTTGGGATCGGACAAACGATGAATGGGTTCCATTCTATCAGATCACTTATCAATATGATGATCAAAGTGGAGAGATAAAGACAAATTACGGTATGTGGGATAAGAAAAAGAAAAACTTTAGCTTAAATGTCCAGAACATGATTATCCCGAGTACTAATTACGAAGAAATTTTCTCATAATACATACTTTAAATTAAGACTTTCATAGACAAATAAGGGAAAGGGGCGATTTGGTATCGCCCCTTTTCTTGTTTTTATCAGATGATTTTCTCCAAATCTTTCAAATTGTTAGCTACTTCCTCATCCGTTACCTCATAGTTTGTTAGATCACCGGATAGATATTGGTCGTAAGCGGCCATATCGATCAAGCCGTGGCCCGATAAGTTGAACAAGATCGTACGAGGTTTACCTTCGATTTTGGCTTGCTCTGCCTCATGGATAGCCGCGGCGATAGCGTGGGATGATTCTGGGGCCGGGATAATACCTTCCGCTTGCGCGAATAGAGTAGCGGCCTTGAAGGTATCCAATTGCTTGATATCCACGGCGCTCATCAATTCGTCTTTCATTAACTGGCTGACGATGGAGCCGGCGCCATGATAACGCAAACCTCCCGCATGGATATTCGCTGGAGAGAAATTATGTCCCAACGTGAACATCGGGATTAATGGGGTATAGCCAGCCTCATCTCCGAAGTCATATTGGAATTGCCCTCTTGTAAGTTTCGGGCAAGATGCCGGTTCCGCCGCTATAACCCGGATATCCTTACCTTCCGTTAGTTTATGGCGCAGGAATGGGAATGTGATACCGGAGAAGTTGGAACCACCACCGAAACAACCGATAACGACATCGGGGTACTCGCCAGCCATTTCCATTTGTTTCTCAGCTTCCAGTCCGATAACGGTCTGATGCAGCATAACGTGGTTTAATACGCTACCTAATGTATATTTACAGTTCGGTGTTTGCATGGCCAACTCTACCGCCTCGGAAATAGCGGTACCTAGGCTACCTTGATAATTAGGATGGTCTGTCAATATCTTACGTCCGGCTTTCGTACTCATACTCGGGGAGGCAACAACTTGTGCTCCGAAAGTCTGCATGATCGAACGACGGTAGGGTTTCTGGTGGTAACTAACCTTTACCATATAAACGGCAAGTTCCAAGCCGAAAGCTTTTGCCGCGTAAGAAAGAGCGGCACCCCATTGTCCGGCGCCTGTCTCGGTCGTGATATTAGTCGTACCCTCTTGTTTACAATAATAAGCCTGAGCCAAGGCCGAATTCAACTTATGTGAACCGATCGGGCTTACACTCTCGTTCTTGAAATAGATATGAGCGGGCGTATCCAGCGCTTTTTCTAATCCGGTAGCACGAACCAACGGAGTCGGTCGCCATACCTTATAAAGCTCGCGTACTTCATCGGGAATCTCAATCCATGTGTCTGTCGTGTTCATTTCTTGATGAGAGACGCCTTTCGAGAATAGAGGATATAAATCTTCCTCCTTTAAGGGCTGTTTAGTTTGTGGATTTAAGATCGGCAGCGGTTTGTTCTTCATATCCGCTACGATATTATACCATGCCGTAGGTATATCTTTTTCTTCTAGCAAAAACTTTTTAGTACTCATTTTCTTTATCTGGTGTTTACAATATTAATCTAATTTGACCTTTAAGGCTTACAACTTGGAAGCAAAGGAACAAATAATATTTCGTTTCTTCAAATTGAATCCATAAAAATATATACATTCGCGGCTTATAAGGTAAGAAAAATAACAAACTGAATTATAATGAGACGGATTACCCTGTTGCTCGTGGGGATGCTAGCCTTATTTTCTACGACAGCGCAAAGAAAAAACTTCACTTACAAATTCTACGGCTTCGTCCGTGGAGATCTTTTCTACAATTCCCGGGCTAATATGGCTCCGATCGATGGGAACTTTTATCTCTATCCTTTGGATAAGAGTTTTGATGCGGATGGCAAGGATTTGAACGCTACGCCGAATGGCAGTTTCTATACGTTCACTTCCCGCTTGGGCTTGGACGTGACGGGACCCGATATTGGTAAGGCTCGTTCCTCCGATAAGATAGAGACGGACTTCGGCGGTTTTTCCGGTAGTAATACGATGTTACGTATCCGGCAGGCATACGTAAACTTGGATTGGGGAAAATCGGCGGTATTAGTAGGAATCACGTGGCATCCCTTGTTTGGCGCCGTGATGCCAGATGTCTTGAATCTTTCCACCGGAGCGCCGTTCCAGCCTTTCAACCGTAGCCCTCAGATCCGTTACCAGTATAAGGCGAATAGCCGGGTACAATTGACGGCTTCCGTGTTGTGGCAATTACAATACCTTTCCAGCGGACCGAAAGGCATGAGCGAGGATTATATCAAGAATAGTTGCATTCCGGAGATGTTCGTGGGGGCGGATTTTACCCCTGCGGATGGTTGGTTGATGGGGCTCGGCGCTCATATGATCTCCTTGAAACCCCGTACTTCCACGGAATGGAAGGAGCAAACTTTTAAGGTGAACGAGCGGATGACCGCATTCTCTTACGAGGCACATTTGAAGTATAGCGGAAGAAACTATACCTTTGCGGCGAAAACCTTGATGGCTTCTGTCTTGGATCATACCGCTTTATTGGGCGGTTACGGGGTGAGCTCGGTGGACTCCCGTACGGGCGAGCAGGGATATACGCCTTTTCGCCATTCTACGACATGGGTGAATTTCGCCTACGGAACGAAATGGAGACCGGGAGTTTTCGTCGGATATACGAAGAATTTGGGAACCGGGAAGTCCTTGGTCTCAGCGGATAAGGTCTATGGTATGGGATTGGATATCGATCAATTAATAACCGTCAGCTTAAACGTATCGTATAATTTACCGCATTGGAAGTTCGGTTTCGAGTATTGTCCGGCGACAGCTTATTATGGCACGACCGACTTAGAGAGCGGACGTATCGAGCAAACACATGCGATAACGAATCATCGTATATTAGGTTTGATGATGTATTATTTTTAAAGATAGATTGACCGGAATGGAAATGAAACGCAACTTGCTTCTTTTGATCGGCCTATGTATGGCGGTATGCGTACAGGCGCAAAAGAAAAACTTCTCTTACAAATTTTACGGACAGGTACGTGGAGACTTGTTCTATAATTCCCGTGCGAACGCCGAGATCGTGGATGGTTTGTTCCACCTATATCCGAAGGACGTGGCGTTGGATGCGGATGGCAAGGACTTGAACGCTAGTCCGAACGGTAGTTTTTACCTGCTTTACTCCCGTTTGGGAATCGATGTACAAGGACCGAAGGTTGGTTCGGCCAAGACTTCCTTGAAACTGGAGGCCGATTTCCGGGGTTCGGGTAGCAATTGGGCGGTGCTTCGTATCCGTCATGCCTATGTGAATCTGGATTGGGGCAAGTCCGCTGTCTTGATCGGACAGACGTGGCATCCGCTATTTGGTGAGGTCTTTCCACAGATGTTGAATCTTTCTACCGGCGCCCCGTTCCAGCCCTTTAACCGCAGCCCGCAAATTCGTTATCGTTATACGGACAATGGATGGCAATTGACCGGGTCGGTTCTATGGCAGTTGCAATATCTATCGGCCGGCCCGAATGGAAAGAGTGAGGAATATATCAAGAATAGTTGCGTACCGGAAGTCTATCTCGGGGTGGATTATAAGAAACCCGGTTGGCAGGTAGGAGCCGGTATGGAAATCTTGTCGTTAGTGCCGAGAACGCAGAACGAGGTGGATGGCAAGATTTATAAAGTCAGCGAGCGGGTTACTTCCGTATCCGGCGAGGCGCACGTGAAATATCAGGATGCGAATTGGTTGGTGATGGCGAAAACATTGCTGGCTTCTAACTTGACGCAGACTTGTATGTTGGGTGGTTACGGCGTCACCTCTATCGACCCACGTACCGGCGAACAGGAATATTCACCGTATCTTTTCTCTACTTCTTGGTTGAATATCGTGTACGGAAAGAAATGGAAACCGGGTTTGTTCTTAGGCTATTTGAAGAACTTGGGAGCGAACGAGGCACTGGTAGGCAAAACCTATGGCGTAGGTCTGGACGTAGATCAGGTATTTACGACCAACCTGCAGCTTTCGTATAATCTTCCGCACTGGAAATTAGGTGTTGAATATAGCCCTTCCATCGCATGGTATGGCAATGTGGATTTGCAAGATGGCGGACGGATTCATGACACACATTCGATAACCAACCATCGGGTATTGGGCGTATTGATTTATACGTTTTGAGAAGGCATGAAGGAATTACGCTAAGCATAAAAAAGCGGGATAAGAGTATTCTCTTGATCCCGCTTCCACGTATATAGAATTTACAAAGTTGTCTGTTATTTGATATTACCCACCTTTAGCAAGTACTCGGCGATTTGTACGGCGTTCAAAGCGGCGCCTTTCTTGATCTGGTCGCTCACGGTCCAGAATGTCAAACCATTCGGGTTGCTGATATCCTTACGGATACGGCCTACGTAAACCGGATCGTGATCCGCTACGAACAACGGCATCGGATAATCCTTGTTTGCCGGTTCATCCTGCAATACCACACCCTCAGCCTCGGCGAAAGCCTTGCGAGCCTCTTCCACGCTGATCGGACGCTCTGTCTCTACCCAAGTAGATTCGCTATGCGCGCGCATAACCGGTACGCGAACACAAGTAGCGCTCACCTCGATATCCGAGTGCATGATCTTACGGGTCTCGTTATACATCTTCATCTCCTCTTTCGTATAGCCATTTTCCGTGAATACGTCTACGTGAGGGATTACGTTATATGCCAATTGATAAGCGAATTTCTCTACTGTAGGCTCCTCGCCCTTTAATAATTGCTCATATTGTTTTACCAACTCAGCCATAGCGGTAGCGCCCGCTCCACTGGCAGCTTGATAAGTAGATACGTGAACACGCTTGATATGAGATAAGTTCTCGATCGCCTTCAACGCTACAACCATCTGGATCGTGGTACAATTCGGGTTAGCGATCACGCCACGAGGACGATTCAAGGCATCCTCCGGGTTTACTTCCGGTACGACCAATGGAACATCCTCGTCCATACGGAACGCGCTGGAGTTATCGATCATCACCGTACCATGTTTCGTGATCGTCTTCTCAAATTCCTTGGAAGTACCACCTCCGGCTGAAACAAAAGCAACATCGATTCCCTTAAAGTCGTCGTTATGCTTCAGTTCCTTAACGGTATACTGTTTACCACGGAAGGTATAAACACGTCCGGCACTACGAGATGAGCCAAAAAGTACCAGCTCATCCATCGGGAAGTTTCTCTGGTCGAGTACACGCAGGAACTCCTGTCCTACGGCTCCACTTACACCAACAATTGCTACTTTCATTTTGAGCACTGATTTAATTTGAATAATGTAAAATAGTTATAACTTTGCTGTCTGTAAAGGGCTTTCATATTTTTGCCTTTTGCGCCCTATTATTTACAGTTGTAACTTATTAGGGTGCAAAGATAGAGAAATTTATAACTAAAACGATATAGCTATGAAACAATTATTATTAATTCTTGCGTTTTTACTTCCGCTTTGCGCTTATCCCCAGTTAAAAGAACCGTTTAATGGACCGGAGATTACATCGGATAACCCTTGGACGGGTGATTTAGATTGCTTTGTGATTGAGAACGGATGGCTGGTCTCACGTGCGGATCCTACCCGGAAAAGTGTTTCCATAGAAACTCCTCTCGTTTATTCCGCTACAATGGAATGGGAATTTGAGATTCGGATGGATTTCAAACCAAGCGATCAAAACCATATCCGGCTACATGTTTATTTAGATGATCAGAGGATGCTTGGATTAAAAAACGATTATTATGTCCAAATCGGCAGTAATAAGAAAACGATAACTTTTCGGAAACATACCGCAACGGAGAAGAATCCAAAGATCTTAATAGAGAAAGCGCTCGATGTCTTGTTGGGAGCCGTGGATTTGAAAGTGAAACTTACTTTAGAAAATCATAAGATATGGAACTTATATGTGCTAGAGAAGGGTAGGTTTGTCTTGATAGGGAGTTGTGAGTCTGAAGTTTCTTCTTCATGTAAAGGGGGACAACTACGTTTTGAATGCCGCTATTCTAAAACTCGAGTAAATGATTTTGCGTGTAACTACATCATTATATCCGATAATATCTCGATCGAACCAGAGAAGCCGGATACTCCCGAAGAGCCAGAAGAACCCAATGAGCCCGATGAGCCCGATGAGCCGTTGGTACTTCCGCGGCTTCTTGCTATCCAACCGATCACCGAGTCTGTTTTCCAATTACAATATAATCTTCCGGTGGATATCCGTGAGGCGATATTCTCTATATCGGGTATCGGTAATGCCTCTCGTATGACCTATGCGGATGATATGCGGATCCATGTGAATATCAGCTTTGATAAAGAGTTGAAGGTTGGTATGGGTTATGATTTGTTGTGCTCGGGGTTAATGGATCTTGAGGGAAATAAGATTCCGGAGAGTTCTACCGAGATTCGGTTAGAATATGAAGAAGAGCCCGACGTTCCGGAGGAACCGGAAGTGCCGGATACTCCTTCTTTCCCCGCCGGTAGTATCCGTATTAATGAGGTGATGGCTGATCCGAAAGGGCAAAAGGCTTTTCCGGAAACGGAGTATGTGGAACTTTATAATACGACGGATAAGGCTATAGAGTTAAATGGTTGGTCATTCTTATATGGTAGTAAGCCAACGGTATTGACAGCTTTGCTTTTGGAAGCGGATGGATATATCGTGCTTTATCGGTCTGGTAGGGATATACATATTGACGATTCGGGGCTGGATCTGCCCTTGGATAAATTCCCGGCGTCTTTGGCGAACACGGGGAAGGAGCTTGTGTTATTAGATCCTTCCGGTAAGGAGATCGACCGGATTGCCTATGAGAAAGCGAAAGCCGGTATCGCTTGGGAACGTTCTGAAACCGGTTTTTATTTATCAACGGATGAGCGAGGAGGCACGCCGGGTTCCGCAAACTCTTCTCCTGACGATGAACCAGAAGATCCAGATCGTCCGGACACTCCCCATAAACCGGGTATCCCCACGGACATTATAGTCTTACCCAATGAGATCGTTTTTAATGAGTTGTTGCCGAATCCTTACCCGGAAGGGAGTGAGTATATCGAGCTTTATAATCGTTCAGACCGGACATTGCCTTTGGCTGGACTGTCTGTTGCTACCCGTAAATCCGATGGTACATTGAGTACGCATTATCCTTTATCTTCTATAGTCTCTCCGGTAGAACCACAAGATTATGCGTTGCTGACTAAAAGTATAGAAGGGGTGAGCGATTTTTATCTGATATCTTCGCCGGATGCTTTGCATGAATTAAAACTTCCGGTCTTGGCAAATACCTCCGCTACGCTAGTCCTGTTTCGTACAGAAGATGAGGTTATGATCGATGAGATTCGTTATTCCTCTAAATGGCATGCCCCATCCGTGAAAAACGAGAAGGGGATTGCCTTGGAGCGGATTAATCCTAATAGCGATACGCAGGATGAGATGAATTGGACCTCGGCTTCGGTCACGGCGGGATACGGTACGCCCGGCTATCGGAATTCCCAATATGGAAAGCAAGATGAAGGCGAGGTCACGGGCATAGAGTCTCCCGTTTATTCTGAGGCAACGAAGGAATATACGATCTCCTACCATCTTGATGAATCCGGTTATACCTGTAGGGCCTGGATATTTGATATCTCCGGAAGGCGTATCAGTGAGGTGGTAAATCATGACTTATTAGGGATAGAAGGTGAATTAACTTGGAACGGCCTTGCGGCAAATGGTTCCAAGGTGAGAACAGGAGTCTATATTTTCTATGCGGAACTCGTTCATCCTCAAGGAAAAATTGAACGTTATAAAGAAGTTTTCCTAGTGAAATAGAATGGGATGTGAAATATAAATACTATTTTTGTCATGAGTGATTTTGAAAGAAGGAGAGAAAAGAATAAAGAGGCACGAGAGTTAGTGAAGATACGGAAGGAGAATATCGCGAAGTATTTCTTTGACCTGTCAAAGTTGACATTTGCGGCTTTAGTGTTGGGATTAGGTGGAGCTTTCTTTAATATAGGTAATTGGGAAAGGTTATCATATGTTGATACTATACCTTTGATCATTTGGTATATTTTTGGAGTTGGCTTAGTTGCTACCGTATGGTTCGCATATATTGGAAGTTTAATACTTAAAATAAACACATAGCGAAAAAGTAAATTTGGGCAAAGCGTAGCGAATTAGCTGATAGAGCGTTCGTTACGCTTTGTTTTTCTATGGGACAGAGCCAACGAAATACCACCTCGAAGCCAAACGGCGCAGAAGTTCAGTTACCACCTCGTTACTCCCGTAACGGGTGCAAATTTCTTGCTAAAAGGTTCTTTTTCTGCGTTTTGCGTTGATTTACATAGCTGTCGGTAACTCACTAAGAACTAATTTTGTAACCAAAAAAAGGAGTGAGTTATGCGAAGTACATTCAAGGTATTATTTTACGTGAAGAAAGGCAGCGAGAAGCCGAACGGCAACCTGCCTCTGATGTGCCGTATCACGGTGGACGGCGAGATTAAACAGTTCAGTTGCAAGATGGACGTTCCCCCACGCTTGTGGGATGTGAAGAACAGCCGTGCTTCGGGCAAGAGCGTCGAAGCGCAGAGAATCAACCTTGCAGTAGATAAAATCCGTGTGGAGGTAAACCGCCGCTATCAAGAGTTAATGCAGACGGACGGTTATGTTACCGCCGCCAAACTCAAAGACGCC
Source organism: Parabacteroides sp. Y3-G-102 (assembly GCF_023656845.1). Classification (NCBI taxonomy): domain Bacteria; kingdom Pseudomonadati; phylum Bacteroidota; class Bacteroidia; order Bacteroidales; family Tannerellaceae; genus Parabacteroides; species Parabacteroides sp. Y3-G-102. The sequence continues at coordinate 29,243 of NZ_JAMOKU010000024.1, forward strand.
TATCTCGGTATCGGCGTCAAGCAGGAAACTTTGCTGAAGCTGTTCGAGCAGCACAACGCCGAGTTCGAGAAGAAAGTCGGGCACAGCAGGGCGCAGGGTACATTTACCCGTTATCGGACGGTCTGCAACCATATTCGGGAGTTCCTGCCCCATACCTACAAGCGTGAGGATATTCCATTAAAGGAACTAAACCTCACGTTCATCAACGACTTCGAGTATTTTCTGCGCACGGAGAAGAAATGCCGCACCAATACCGTGTGGGGCTACATGATTGTGTTGAAACACATCGTTTCCATAGCGAGGAACGACGGGCGTTTGCCCTTTAATCCCTTTGCGGGATATATCAACTCTCCCGAAAGCGTGGACAGGGGCTACCTCACCCAAACGGAGATACAGACGCTCATGGACGCACCGATGAAGAACGCCACCCACGAGCTTGTACGGGACTTGTTCGTCTTTTCTGTTTTCACGGGTTTGGCGTATTCGGACGTGAAGAACCTCACCGCCGACCGCCTGCAAACATTCTTCGACGGCAACCTGTGGATAATCACCCGAAGAAAGAAGACCAACACCGAATCGAACATCCGCCTTTTGGACGTTCCCAAGCGTATCATCGAGAAATACAAGGGGCTGGCAAGGGACGGTCATGTTTTCCCCGTTCCGAGCAACGGCAGTTGTAACAAGATACTCAAAGATATAGGCAGACAATGCGGCTTCAAGGTGCGTTTGACCTACCATGTCGCACGCCACACGAACGCCACGACCGTGCTTCTGTCGCACGGCGTACCCATCGAAACGGTGAGCCGCCTTTTGGGACACACGAACATAAAGACCACCCAAATTTACGCCAAAATCACCGCCCAGAAGATAAGCCAAGACATGGAAACCTTGTCGCACAAGTTGGAGGATATGGAGAAGAATATCTGCCGAGCCATTTAATTAAGAACAGAATACCGATGAAAGAAGAAAGGAACATTATCACGATGGACGGGCAGGGCAATATCTCCCTGCCGAGCGATATAGGCGCAACCGCCATGACCGAGCGAGAAATCTGCGAACTGTTCGGGGTTATCGCCCCGACGGTTCGGGCAGGGATAAAGGCACTCTGCAAAAGCGGAGTTTTGAGTATATATGACATAAAGCGCATTATCCGCATATCGGACAGATACAGCGCGGAGGTTTACAACCTCGAAACGATAGCCGCCCTCGCTTTCCGTATCGAATCGTTCGGGGCGGCGAAAGTCCGCAGGGCATTATTAGAGAGGATTATACACGGGCGAAAAGAGAAAACGACGGTATTCGTGTCGGTTGTTTCGGACGGCAAGCCCAACAGCCGTTGGAAAGCATGATGACATATCAACATATCAACATGCAAACATACCAATATATCAGCATACCAACATGCAAACCTATCACTATGGTGATATATATTGCAGGTTCTATTTCTCTTTTCAGAGGAAAGCGGAGCAATCATTTCCGTTTACAAAGGCAAAGCAAGCACGGGGCTTTATGTCGGCTTAAAGGTCAGGCGGCTGCGCCGTTTCCCGATAAATCTTCCTCTCGCTTCGCTGCGAGCGTATTTATTGGGAAAACCTTGTATCCGACCGCCCCGTGCAAAAGAGCCTTTAAAAACGGAAACGACCGCCCCGCCGCCCACCACCGACCGAAAGGGAAAAATAATAAGGTGGGGTTATACGGGTAAGCAGGCGGCAGGGACAGCCACCGCCGAAAGGCAGACGGACGGCACGCCGCAGGGTATTTACGGAGAAAATACCGTAGCTTATTAGGGAATTTTCCGAGCCGCAATACTACGTATCGCTGAAAATTCCCCAATAAGGCAAGGGGCAAGCCCCTCTGCACACCCCATCGGGGACGGCATTTGCCGCCCCTGAAGATACAAAAAATCATTGTTTCACAAGCCAAAAAAGAAAGGAAGAATATATGGGTTTCGTAGTTTTACACATGGAAAAGGCGCACGGTTCCGACAGCGGGACGACCGCCCACATAGAGCGTTTCATCATACCCAAGAACGCCGACCCCACACGCACGCATCTAAACCGAAAACTCATCGAATATCCCGAAGGAGTGAAAGACCGTTCGGCGGCTATCCAAAGGAGGCTGGAAGAAGCGGGACTGACACGCAAAATCGGAAGTAACCAAGTGCGGGCAATCCGCATCAACGTGTCAGCAACACCCGAAGACATGGAACGCATCGAACGGGAGGGACGGCTGGACGAGTGGTGCGCCGACAACCTCAAATATTTTGCCGACACGTTCGGGAGGGAGAACATCGTGGCGGCTCACCTGCACTTGGACGAGAAAACGCCGCACATGCACGTCACACTTGTGCCGATAGTCAAGGGGGAACGCAAGCGGAAGAAAAGGGAGGAGCAGGCGAAGAAACGCTACCGCAAGAAGCCGACCGACACCGTGAGGCTGTGCGCAGATGACATCATGAGCCGCTTGAAACTGAAAGCCTATCAGGACAGCTACGCCGTTGCGATGAAAAAATACGGTTTACAACGGGGCGTGGACGGTTCGGAGGCGAGGCACGTTTCCACGCAGCAATATTACCGTGACATAAAGCGACAGACGGAGGAGCTGAAAACGGAAGTGGTGGAATTGCAGGAACGGAAAGAAACGGCACGGGAAGAGCTTGAACGGGCGAAAAAAGAGATACAGACCGAACGGCTGAAAGGGGCAGCCACGACCGCAGCCGCCAACATCGCCGAGAGTGTCGGTTCTCTTTTCGGGAGCAACAAGGTCAAGACGCTGGAGAGGGAGAACACCGCCCTGCATAGGGAGGTAGCCACACACGAGGAAACCATCGAAGCACTGCAAGCCGAGATACAGACCATACGGGCAGACCACAACCGTCAAGTGCTGGAAATGCAGCAACGGCACATGACGGAAATACAGATGAAAGAAGCCGAACACAAGAGAGAGGTATCAAGGCTTACACGCCTTGTGGAGAAGCTCTGCGCATGGTTTCCGTTGGCGAAAGAAGTCCTGCGGGTTGAGAAGTTATGCGCCATCGTGGGCTTTTCCACGGAACAGACCCGTACACTGATAGCCGGCAGGGAAGTAACGCACGATGGCACGCTCTATTCCGAAGAACACGGGCGAAGTTTCACGGCAAGAAACGTCACTGCAAAAATAAGGCAGGAATCCGTATCGAAACGACTTGTGCTGTATATCAATCAAACTCCCGTTGGCGAATGGTTCAAGGAGCAGTTCGAGAGGCTAAAACAAAGCATGCGACAGCCCATACAATCGCAACGGAAAAGCAAGGGGATGAAATTATAAATAACTAAGAGATACGGAGCAGCTTTTTCTGTTCCGTATCTTTTATTGCTGAATGCTAAGTAAGAATGACCGATACATTTATTTACCGTTAGGAGTTGCTTTATTTGAATTTACAGTTACCAAAAGAATATATACTCTGTTTGACGTTTGAAATATGCGGTAGCAATGTCTTTGATAGCTTTTATTTGTGCAGACTTGATACGTTCATCTGAACGGATTTTCTCTTTTTCCATTGCGATTATATCATTATACTGCTTATCCATTCCTTTTTTTATAGAATTAAGTAAAGCTTTAGCTTGTGCGGCACAGCTACTTTGTGCATCAATCATAGAAACAAGTTCTGCCGCTTCTGTATAATCATGCTTAGAATAAGCAGCTTGAGCCGATAGTAAAATCTGACTGCAATATTGTGTCTGGCATTTTTTGAATATGGATACCATTGCATTTGAAACTTTTGTATATCCGGGCAATGATTCGGGATAAGTAGAAAGTAAAGCAAGAGCCTCGTCAAACAGTTGTTGAGAAGCCAAAGTATTGGCTTTGGTTATTAAAGAGACTGTATTATTTCTATAATAATCAGATATTTTCATTTTAGTTGCTTCTACAAATCTTGAATAATCAGTATTAAGTGCATCTATTTTATTGATAGCCGAACGTTTAGCTTCATTATCAGAATAGCCTTCACCTTTAGAGGCAATTTGCATGGTATTGAATACAGTATTTGTTATCATGTTCCTAACAGTCACAGTTATACCAAGCTCTACAGACAAAATTTGTCTCATTCCACCATATACAGAATTGGAGTTGATTATATTGATTTCCGGAACTATAATGATAGCACCACATTCAGTACCTGCGACACCTTCCGTAGAAAGAATTTGTAAAAGTTTGTTTTTAAGAATTGATTTTGTATTACCGTCAAGGGTACAGTCACTTGGCATTGCTACAGATATATAGACATTATCAGTTTGAGCTTGAACAAGGCAAGAATATCCTAATAACAATAAAAGAAAAAATATTTTTTTCATCGTAAGACACTATTTAAATGTTATAACAAGTGTATTATTGGCAGTACTTCGAGTAATTTGTAGCCCGATGCTTCTTGCAAATTTCAAAAATTCGAGTCCGAATTTATTGATATTATAATTATTTCCATTGTCATCTTTTAATGGAATACGCACATCATCAAATATCATTCTTTTATCAGTTGTACCTTGTATATGATAATTGTTTTTATAAGCGTGTTCACTCATCCAAAGTTCCAACTGGTCTGACAAGGTTAAACCATCATTGCCAATTTCTGTTGACATGGAAATGGAAGCGGTTTGTTCAAAACTAAAATCCACATTAATTGAACGTCCGTTGTTAACTATATCGGTGAATTTTACTTGAATAATATCAAGGAATTCATCAGCAACTTTTTCAACAGCCTTTGCTCCAAGTTTACCAATATCTTCAGTGTAGAATTTGCCACTTTCTCCCACCTTATTTGAGAGAGAGCCACCAGTTGAAATATCATACGCTGTAAGTATTGTTTTAACACTATTCCCAGTAGATGAAAGAACTATATCCATTTCCGCTTCTACATATATATCCGCACCCGATTGCTGGATAATCATTGATTTTAAATCTGATTGACTTTCTTGAGACAATCCCGATGTACGTGATAAAGATTTAAGTTTTGCTGCAAAGTCAACGGTCGTAAATCCTCTACTATCAAAAGCTTCACGTATTTTAGCTAATACAATTCTTTTATTGACATCATTTTCTATTACTTGAGAAATGTCTTCTCCTTGTTTGGTATATGGGATAACCATTATTTTGGGTTGGACTGTAGCTGTCTGCGCCCATGCCATACTACTGAGAAATACTGCCAGTAGTAGTATCATAATTTTTTTCATACGCTCTGTTTTTATAAACCGAATTTTCTTATAATTCCATTGTTTTCAAGATAAGTTCTCAATTGGTTCACTCTTATGCAGACATCTAATGTTATACATTTTTGTTTTAATGCGTTTTTCCCGTAGGGAGTAACTATGATAGATGATTCTACAAAGTTTTGATATTCTTTACTGTAAAAAGCATCAAAGAACTTCTTGTATTTGTTTTCGACTACGGCTTTATCTTCTTGTACAAGAGGCATACTGTGTTGAGTTTTCTGCGTTCCTACAAAAAGTAAAGTCTTTATTGCGGATAACTCTGCATCCATTGAGGCAATAGTAGCCTTTTTCCCATAACCGACACAACGCATTGAAACAGCATCTTTTGTTGCGTTTAATACGCTTACTTGATATTGTGCTGAAACTTCAAGTATAGCGGTCAACATTATTAGGCATATTATCAGTATTTTCTTCATCTAAACCGTTATTTTATAATAAGAAAACATTTGATTTGCTTATTTGCATTAAAGTTTTCGTAGATTGCCTTACCTTCTTTTTTACTAACCTTACATTCTGAATAGGCTTCTCCTTTTAATGCTGTCACAGTAACAATTCCCAAAGTAGTAGGTAGAATTTCTCCATCAAGAATTTCAAGCACCTCAACATTGAATTTATCCCCTACTTTTATCCCATGCTTTTTACCCGCTTTTATCAGGATAATTTCTGCCACACCATTTTTTTCTTTCACAATCTTCATAAGTTTAGCTGTAATGGGGAAGTTTATCCTAAAATATTCAGCCATTCTATCTTGTAAAGACATCATAGCCATTGTAACGGCACTTTCCGGAGAAAGGCACTCATCGCTTGCTTTTCCTTCAAAACTGGTTGCTTCCGTACTCAACCCCGTTGCCACATCCACAATCTTCATTTGAAAAGCGACACTTGCCTTATAACCTCTTATTGTTCCATCTCCATTTTTCATACGGTAAACGGGTATCTTGACAATCTCTCCGGTAATCATTTTTTCCGCAGCAACAGCAACATCTTGCTCTACAAGATTATCACTATCAATAAACGCCTCGCTTTTTTGTAATTCCAATTCTTGTGTTATTTTTTCCCGACTGGTACGGTCAACTACTCTGAAACGTTTACTATTGGTAAGCATTTCCACAACCTTTTCTGTCACCAATCCAGTATAAGGGCTATTTTCTTTACAAGAAAATTCTGCGACACCGACTACTTGGCGGTCATCATCATTTGACTGCGCATACCCTTTAAAGATACACGCAGTCATAATGATTGTAATAATAACAAATCTCATAATCAGTTAGGGATTATAGATTTTTACCCGATTTCAGAGTTTCGATAATTGTATTAACAGCCTTTACTTGAGCTGCACTTTCTTCCACTAAAATTGGAGTTGCGGTATTTCCAAATTCTACTACGGCTGTTGCAGCCTTGGCTGTTTTTGCAGCTTTTGCAGCTTTCATGGGATTCTTTTGCTTGGATGCCTCTTCTATCATTTTCTTTGCCTCGTCAGCAGCCGCTTGAACTTTATCCGTTGCAGCTTTTATGCTTGCGGCTTCTCCTGCTACAGTCGCTGCAAATGTTACCCATTCATCAAGAGTAGGTTTAGTAATTGTAACATCTGTTACACCATCTTGAGTTTCACCAATTTCTCGTTTGTACATATTTTCCAATTGTACACTGTTGGCAATCGCCAAAACTGCGGCATTCTTCACTGCATCCCCATAGCCATCCACATTTGCACTTCCTGATGTCTTGTAATCATTACACAATGCTTGCAATTTTGCAGCGCGTTCCTTACTTTTCTGAATGTCGTCCTTGATTTGAGCGTTGGCGGAGCATACCATCATGAAAAGAGACATGAGCATTAATACATATTTTTTCATAAAAATAACTATTGTGCCTTTAGAAACCCGATAAGGCGATTTTTTTGCTTAAAAATTTTGATTACATAATAAAAAACGTGGGCTTCCACATCCACTTGTCCGCTTCTGAGGTCCTGAGAAAACCTTGTTGGTGAACGAATGGAGTGTCTGCCCACGCCAATATGTTGCACGTTCCCATAAAAGTGTGCGGAGAGCATTATATACTCTCACTGCACACTCCGGGATACAATTTAACATACCCGTAGCATTCACTTCAGACATTGTCCATGACCAACAATTCGAAATTTCTCAGGTTTCAGAAAGCCACAAGACAAAGCATCAATGACGCTTTTATATTATGTAATATCTCGCCCACCCATCGTTGTTAATTCCACGGCGTGGACGACATAATGCAAATATACTTAAGTTCTATCATTCAAGCAAAAGAATATGGAAAAAGATACATCCGAATTTTGTTTTTCTCAGAAAAACTTCTTATTTTTGCTTCGTTAAAGAGTTGTTTGACAGCATAGCAACGCAAAACGCTGAAATTCGCACGGTTGCTAACTCGTTACCGCCACTTCTCAAATACTTTGCTAAAAGTTTATTTCTCAATCAGTTAAGTCTAACTGACAAAAATCTAAAATAGATTAGTATGATAGTAGTGGCTGTGTTTTTTACAATTGTTGCTGCAATAGCAGGGAGTATCTTACTATTTCTTCACACTCCTCGCGGAAAGCGTTGGATAAGGGGTGATTAATAGACCGCTTTATACCACTCAAGGTTCTTGTACCATTCGTTCAGTTTGGGCAAGGCTTCTTGGGGGACGTAAATGGATAGGCCGCTATATTTATTGACCGGCAGATAGCTTCCATATGGATACGGATAAGCGTAAACCGCCTTGGGTGTAGTAGCCTTGTAAATAACCGCCTTTTCCATGCTCCGCTTGAATGCGTTATATTGCTCTTCCGTGGCCAGACGGCTCACGTAATCATCAAAATCATATAAGGCATGATAATTCGGCGTCAAATACTCCATGATCTGCAATTCGCTAACGGGTACGGCGAAAAGATCACTTTCCGTCTTATCATGGAATAGGGTACGGCAAGTAGCGGCCAATTCATCCAACTCATCGCTTTTCATGACCGAGATCGTTCCTGCCTCACTTTGATAATACGTATAAAACTTTGTCGCTATCCCCACCACATCAGCTTCTTTCTTGAACATATCCCCCATGATCGTTTGATAGGGGAAACCATTGGCCAGTATCTCCGTTGGCGAGCCGATGATATAATCCGCACATCCCCGGAAAGCATAAGCTACCTCGGCGCACGACATATAACAGGCGTCGAACAAAAGAAAATCAAAATGATACTTCGATAAAGCGGAGGCCAAATCATTGATCTCCATGAAATTATTCTTCCCATCCTGCCCGAAAGAACGCAGATAGCTATAGATATCCGAAGGTAGCCATCCCGTTCCGTGACTCCACAGCACCAACCCGTAACTATCCGCCGGATATTCCTTTTGTACCTTGTCGATTATTTGCGTCAGCGTCTCGGTAGAGGCCGAGTTCTGGTTCGAGTCGTAGGTCTCGAGCACGATCTGCCGGATGGTATCCGCTTCCAGCTTTAATTGAAAAAGCTGGGGAGCCTCGTTCTGCTTATCCGTATAGATCAACAAATTGCCGTTGTTCAATCCATCTCGCTCAATCCCTTCCTTTATCGCCCTCAGGTTTTGGCTCACGTATCCACTCAAGCTATTATCCCCCGCGAAATAGATAAGAACCGTACGAGGGGCGGTAGTAGGGATAACGACCTCCTCTTTATCGCAAGCGACAAACGAAAGGAGTGACAGGAAAAAAATCACGATATATTTAGCCTTCATGAGTCATATTCTGGATTTATTTTACAAAGGTATTACAATTTCTTGATATACGGAAGAATGAGGAAGATGATTTATCCTTACTTTCCACTCTACTATTTTATATATGAGAGTGTAATTTGCTAAGCTACTTCCGGTATTATCTGTTGAATATCTCGTGCTTTGTTCAACAAAACCATTTGCGGCAGTTATCATCATTATTATAGGAGCTATGGAATCAATCGGAGCTGTTCTATTGATTAATTTTGTAATCGTTTTGAGATTTCTCCGCAGTGCGTTTCACTTCATTGATTTCATTGATGAGCTGTTCGGTAGTAGGCAGGTAGAGTTGGTATTTGCTTGCGAGAATAGTCTGATTGTTTTCGGGCAAAGCCAACTTCACCGCCGTATCGTTTTTGTCGGTGCAGAGCAGAATACCGATAGTAGGGTTCTCATCCTCCGTCTTCACATAGCGGTCGTAGTAATTGACATACATCTGCAACTGTCCAAGGTCTTGGTGCGTGAGTTTCTGCGTTTTCAGTTCAATCACCACAAACGAGCGCAGCAGGCGGTTGTAGAACACAAGGTCGGCGAAGTATTCGTCATCTTCCACAAGTAGTCGCTTCTGCCTTGCCACGAAAGAGAAGCCCTTGCCCATTTCAAGCAGAAAATCTGCAATGTGCGAGATAATAGCACTCTCCAAATCTCGCTCATAATAAGAAGCACGGCGTTCCAATCCGAGGAACTCCAATACCATTGGATCTTTGATAATCTCCGTGGGCGATTCGGGAATTCGTTGGTTTTGCGCCACGGCAAGCACCGCCTCCTTGTCGTTACTAAGCAACAGACACTCGTAGAGCAGGGAATTGATTTGCCGTTCCAGCTCACGTTTAGTCCAGCCGTTGTTCACCGCCTCCAATTGGTAGTATTTGCGTTTATCTGTGTCGGGTATGGCTATTAGCAACTTGTATTGCGACCAGTTCAATTGCGAACACACTGTATTCGCAATCGGGTAAGTACGGTAAAACTGACGGCACATTTCGAGCTGACGCACCGAAAATCCGCTACCATAGTCGGGCGTGATGCGCTTCGAGAGGTTCTTGATAAGGTAAGAGCCATAATCGGCACGCTCTTTACCCTGCTGCTCTTTCTCGAAAATGCGCTTGCCGATGTTCCAATACATTTGCACCCGACAGAGGTCCACACTCCGCACGGCATTGGCACGTGCGCTATCTATTATCTGTTTTATTTCGCCCACGAACCCGTCTAAGGAATTTACCATTTCATTCTTCATATCATCCATTGCAAAGAACCGATTTAAATTCGTTTAATGCCTGCAAGTCAAACTCGCTAACCGTGAGGTTGCCAATCATCAAAGTCAACTGCGATGAAGCTAACTCGTTTACTTTTAATTACTACAAGAACATTTAGTGACTTCTGTAGACAAAGATAACGTTTTTCATCCGTAAATCATGGATATTATATAAGTTAACGTACAAATGAACTGATAAATAATATTTATATTTGTACGGTTTTGTCTCTTAAATAAACAAACCTAATGAACCGGGAGATATGAATAAACTATATTTACTGTTAGTATTTCTTTTGTCAACCTTTATGGATATTCAAGGACAGGTCGTGGCCGTGAAGACCAATGTGCTTTATGATGCGATCACTACGCCGAACGTAGGGGCGGAGGTTGCGTTCAACAAGCATTGGTCGGTTGAGGCATCGGGGTATTATAACGGTTGGACATTCTCGAGCGATAAGTCCTTTAAGCATTGGATGATACAACCAGAGGCGCGCTACTGGATACACGAGCGTTTCAACGGACATTTCTTCGGGGTTCATGCCCAGTATATGGATTACGATTTCGCCGGTTTGAAGCTCCTGTATGGGATGGAGAAAAAGAATAGTTATAACGGTAACGCTTATGGCGGCGGTATCTCTTATGGTTATCAGTTATACGTGTCGCCCCGTTGGAACGTGGAGTTCACGGCGGGTTTCGGATACTTGCATTTCGAATATGATAAGTACGCTTTTCCTAGAGGAGATGCGCCTATCGGCAAGTTCCGCAACGAGTATTGGGGATTAACAAAGGCGGGTATCAGTATCGTTTACATCATCAAATAAAGAGATAAATCTATGAAGACATTCATTTATATATGCTTGCTTGTGATCGGCCTTGTTTTTCCGGCAGGAGCGCAGGTACCTATACAATCTTACCGGGAGCAAGTCTCCTTGAAGCAAAACCGCATCGAGCGGGAGGGCAACTCCTTGCGTCTAGACCTAACGATCAGTGTCTGCGGACTCTCCGTGGGACGATATCAAACCCTGTCCTTGATGCCGATGTTGCGTAGCGACAGAGATTCCGTAGTCATGGCCCCGGTAGTACTAAACGGGGCAAACAAGCAAAAAATGTACGACCGTACCTTAGTTTTCGAAGACAAGAAAGCCGCCGATGGCGACGCTTATACGGTAATCAAGAACACCCCGGAACTGATCCGAGAAATCCCCTATGAACTATCCATTCCATACCACCCATGGATGAAGAACGCCGCTCTGATCTTGGTTGGGGAGTTGGATAATTATGAAGGTGCGCCATTACGAACATTCGTAAACGTATTGACAGAACATTTGGACATTCCGTAAAATAGTTTTTAACGCATTCCGTTATCCTGCAAGTACTGTCGAATAAGCGTAGGTGTTAGACTTGGGTATGGGCTTGCGCCTGCAATGTGTTCTGTATCTTTCGCTATGTTTCGGTGTTGAAAAATAGCTCGATGCCATATTCGTACATTTCTTGTACTTCTGTGTCACTGGCTCTTTTCACGAAAGTTTCCCCATTCCTGAAGTCAACTAGGTAAATGGCAAGTTCGTCACTCGGTAATTCCAGAAAGTCGTTAACTACATAAGGACTGTGTGTCGTTATAAAAAACTAGTTTCTGTCCGATTGGATAATATCCTGCGTTACCTTTGATATGAAAGGAGGGTATGAGTGGGCTTCCGGTTCTTCAAAAACTAATGCGGACTCACTGTTACTTTCAATAGCCGCTTTGTAGAAAATCATACGTTGCAGGGTATCGGCTATGGAATGAAATGGAATTAAAAATATCTCTCCCGGTTTCTTTTCTTTCATTACTTTAATCTCCTGGCTATTGGTATCGAAGACATATTTCAAGCCATAGTCGTTGAAAATAGCTCTTAATTCTTCTTTCAACTTGGGCATCATGGAAACGATATTCATCAAATTGCTTCCTCCCGGAGGTAATAGGAAAGGGATCGGTAATTTCTCCTTATCGAATGCTGGTGGATAGAGATAGCATTTGAAAGGATTTGCAGGTTTTCATATTTTCGGATTATGTTAAAGATTCCATATTCTGAAAAACAATCTATCCATGTGTATGTTTTCTTTTAAAGAATATGAATCAATAATTTGATTATCATGAAGATTTTAATAATAGTTACTAGCACAGGGACTTTTGCCAATGGGAAACTCGCGACCGGATTATGGCTTAGTGAGTTTACTCATATCTATCATAGTGCAAAAGAAAGCGGCTATGACATAACGGTAGCCAATCCGAAAGGAGGTTATACTCCCATTGATCCCGAAAGTTTAAAACCAATTTTTTTAGATGAAATGTCCGAAAAGTATTGGGAAAAGCCAGAATTCAAAAAGCTGTTGGATCATGCAAACAGTTTGGATAACCTGTTGGAACAACAGTTTGATTGTGTCTATTTAGCCGGCGGACACGGTGCGATGTATGACTTTCCTGATAATGAAGCTTTAAAGACTATCGTAAGGAAACAGGATGAAAGTGGGAGGATAGTGTCGGCCATCTGCCACGGGGTCAGTGGGTTGTTGAATGTCAAACTATCCAATGGCGAATATATGATTAAAGGCAAAAAGCTGACGGGATTCAGTTGGTTTGAGGAAAGTCTTGCCAGAAGAAAAGAAGACGTGCCTTTTGATCTTGAAGCGTTGTTGAAAGAGAGAGGAGCGGATTATGAAAAAGCATTGATACCTATGACTTCAAAAGTAGTTGTAGATAATAATCTGATTACTGGGCAGGACCCGTTCAGTTCTAAAGAAATGGCGAAGGTCGTTATGCGGCAATTAAATAAAGCACGATAATAAATGGCTGAAGTAATCAGCTGGGAATAAATGTTTAATTCAAATCAGTATCATTATGAATTTAGATGAAGTCCTTCATCATCGTCGTTCTGTACGGGTGTATGATAAAGAAAAACCAATAGATACGGAAAAGGTAAAACATTGTTTGGAACTGGCTACATTGGCTCCTAACAGTTCTGATATGCAATTATGGGAATTTTACCATATTACAGAACCTGAATTATTGGCAAAAATTTCAAGGGACTGCCTTGGTCAGAAAGCGGCTTCTACCGCTTCACAAATTGTCATTTTTGTGGTTCGGCGTGACTGGTACAAGAAACATGCGCGATTCGTACTCAATTTTGAACGGGAGAACATTCGTCGTTACAGTCCTAAAGAACGTCAGGCCAAACGTATTAAGGATCGGGAAATATATTACGGTATATTGATGCCTTTTGTTTATGCCCGGTTCTTCGGTATTCTCGGATTGCTCAGGAAATTGTTGGCTAATATAATCAGTATTTTCCGTCCTATGATGCTTGAAGTTTCCGAGAATGACATACGTGTGACAGCCCATAAATCCTGTGCGCTTGCCGCACAAACGTTTATGATTGCGATGGCAAACGAAGGCTATGACACGTGCCCCTTAGAAGGGCTGGACAGCCGTCGGCTAAAAAGGACATTGAAACTACCTCATGGTGCTGAAATAAACATGGCTATTCCTTGTGGGATACGGGATGGAAATAAAGGCATTTGGGGAGAACGTTGCAGAGTACCTTTTGAAGATGTTTATCGTAAACTTTAAGGCCTCCTTTTTTAAGGCTGGAATTTTCACTCACAAATAAAAAGTACAAATATCAAGTATAAGTGGTAGATGTTGTAGATGTTCGCATGAGCCGTTAATTCCCTATCTCGCAAAAATAAGTGACTTGTATCCATTGGCCATTCTGAAAGTGGATAAGTTGAAGGACGGCTCGATGGCTGTTGATGGTGAGGTTGGCGGTAATCTGCTCCGTGGAGAATGAGTGGTGAGCGTATTTGGCAGTGTGGTTGATGATCTTGTTGGCATACGTCTCTTTTCCTTCCTTTTCCCACGTGAAGATAGCGCGATCGAAATCTAGCGTGAAACGATCATGGAAGGTGTTTCCTTTCCATGTCTGACCCAAGGGCTTGATGCCTTGTGGAGTATCAACGCATTCTGTTATCCGGCAAGTGTTGTCGGATAAATGTAGGTGATAGACTTGGGCATGGGCTTGCGTGGCAAGCAGGAGCCATAGCGACAAGACGGGTAACAGGAGGATCGTCTTCATTTAATGGATAAGGGCAACCTGTCTCCATCGGTTGCCGGGCTAAAAATACAGAAGCGTGGAAACTATTGATATTACCGCATTGAGGCTCTCGACTGCCCACTCCCGAATAATAAACAATAGCCCACGCCATGCTGTTATATCGTCCAGAGCAATTACTGGTAAATATAGCACTGACGTGAGCGTTTCTTGTCTATTATCCCCGGGAGTTGAAATTGTCGAGATTTCAATGCGGGATAATATCTTTAAACGCTCTTCGTTAACTTATGTCCTCCTTCAGTGACCTACGCTTAGATATGAGGGATTATCGCAAATATAGGAAGAATAATTGATATCCGTATGCTATGTGGGGAGAAGTTTCCTCGCGGATTGACATTTTGACAAAATGTAAACGGAAGTCCGTGAGAGTCGATTATTTCGGGCGGATGTACGTCTCGCTTCCAAATACGCAAGAAAAAAACAGCAAAGGTTTGCCTTATAGCTACTTATCGAAAAATGGACTTTTATTCTAGCGAAATTAATTCATCATAATTCCTGTTTTGCCGGATGTTTGGGCGATTCCATAGGGTTACGATAGGGAAATCATTGGGTTACGACGCCGTTCTTAATAGGTTATAACCCTATTCTTGGCCGCTTACGATGCCTAACGCGACTATATGTGTTGCCTAACGCGACCTATTGTGTGTGAAAAGGGGTACTTTTGAGAGGTAAAAGGCGGTTTATGGGGATGCCTTTGGTGTTGTTTCGTGATTGTGGGGGGAAGGGATTGTTACGATATATGGCTTATATTGAGCAAAAAGATGGAATGGAACTTGTTTTGCTGATAAAAAGTCTTTGTGATTATCTTGTTGTAAGAGTAAAAGAAACTGCTTAAGTTGTTTCTATTATGAGGCTGTATCAAATAATACAATATGATAGTTATATTTGATGCAGCCTCATTGATTTATTTATTACTTATTAATTTCTGGTTTTTCCTCTGTAGTATCCCAAGGACTAACAGTTGCGCTTAGTTGAACATCGCTTAAGCTAACATCTATAGTGTAATTATATACTTTATTTTTGTCCCACTGTGTAACGGAACCATATTTAAGAGCTATGTCTTTTGCTTCGCCATTAAATGTGACAGATTCATTAAGATTACTATCTGTAGTTGTAACAGTATATGTAATAGCTACCTTTGCATTTTCTATTGATTGAGGTACCATTAAATATGCTTGATCAGCAGTAATAGTATTATTTAAATCTGTAGTTGAAGAAGTCCATGTTCCTGCTGCACAATCATATGTTCCACCGTTCTTGATACCGGTTAACGTGATAGTATTGATAGTCACAGTACTTCCCTCTGCAATTGTTTGGGCTGAGAATTTGACTTTAGATAGGACGTGTTGAAAGGTAAGAGAAACTGTCTCTTTACTTTTATCATTAGCTACGGTTGACACTAAAAGATCTGTAACTCCATTCTCTGAAGAAGGTATAGTAAACTCTATTTTAGGTAAACCTGTTGATTGGTTTGTGAAGTCAGAACTTACAGATACTCCATTAGTTTCTGTAGGAAATGGGTAATATCCAATGAATGAAACTTTTTCAGCATTAGGCCAGTATTTAACAGGAGAATAGGTGTAATTTGTTCCATCAAAGGTTACTTCTTGATTAAACATAAAGTTTGGCGTGGCAGTAGCTTTGGAACTCTCCCATGTTGCATCTTTAGTGTGATAGGCAAAAACTCCGAATTTAGTATTGGCAGTTAAAGTATTTTCTTCTACTGCGGCTTTTGTCTGTTTCCCTACATAAGTAGTGAAATTAATCGCATTATCACTCTTAGCTACTAATGTGCCAACCTCGTCTTCGCTTGAGCAGCCCGCCAATACTACTAGGCTTAATGCTGCGATGAATAAATTTGTCTTCATAATGTTTAGTCTTTTAATGTTGTTTTATGTTGTTACTATTTATCATTCTATAGTTATGCGGGGATTACGATATTCGTCTCATCTCCCCAATTGTCTACTGTTGCGTCGAATCCCCCTTCGCCGCCATTCTTTTCCGGCTCCACGTTTGGCAGCTCCAAAGGAATATCCTCGGGAACTTCTTCCTTATCGGGATCAATTTTCGTACCCAGCACCACTTTCACCTCTTTCGTCTCATTATTGATCGCGGCACGTGGAGCTATATCATATTGCTTCGTAATGACCGTTTTGTTATCGACCAATAAGATGGAGAGCGTAAGCAAATTGCTGGTCTCGTCCGTGGCCTTCGATGTGACGTTCGGCCTGCCGAGTGTCAAGTAAGAGCCGGATAAGATACCGTCGGTCGTTGAGTTCTCGTGAAAGGTCTTTTCCGAGAAGTCCACGAGTTGCGTCGCTACGCTACTCCCGGTCTTTCTATCCGCTATCCAATATGTATCCGCCATCCCTTTAATCGATCCCCTCGCTGTCCGTACATTATGCAATCCTTTTATCTCTAAAGACAGATGAGCCGTAAAGATTACCTTCTCGGGCCGGCAAGCCAAGGAAAACTCCTTTCCCTCCTTAAGGTTCGTCCGTACCATCTCTTGCGTCACCTCAAAACCCTCCAATGTAGCTACCGCTAAAGGTTCCGGATCGTAGATCAGCCGCTCTCCCTCGGTGGGCGTGTACCAATCGCTATCCGTCGTCTTCATCACGATCCGCAGGGTGCTGTATTGATCTTGACCCTCGATCGTGAGATAACTGTATTCTTCGGCCGCTTGGTTAAATACCACTACGTTATAGATCCCTTTCCTCAATCGCACCTCGTCGCCCGTGACCGTGTTGGTAAGGAAACGGCTTGGCTCCCCTCCATCGACCGGGTAAAAGAGCGCGGTCATACCATCCGGGTCGATACCGCAAGGACCCCAATCTATGTCGAGGCGCACCGCGCAACGGTCTACATACTCGCCGATCATAGTCTCTTTCGAGCATCCCGCCAATCCCATGACAAGCGAGATCAAGATGATAAATAACCGGCTCTCTCTCATCGGATACTCGTTTTCTTTAGCCCGTCGATATTGTTCGCGATCCCTTTCCTTTCATTGCTTAGATTCAAGGAACTATCCTTCGATAGGAAAAACGGCGACAAGGTCAATTCCTTATGCTTCTCCGTGTCCCCCTCAACCTCTACCGAACGGATCGTGGCGACATATAACGGGATCACCTCGTCTTGACATGCCTCCAGATCCTCTAGAGAGGAGATATATGCTTCCGCTTCCTCGAACTTCGACATATTACGAAAACCTATGTTTTTCGCGTCGTAATTGAAAACCAATACATTATATTTATCCGGTGGTAAGAACAGGGTGATGCCATTGGCGTTCCCATCCGTCTGTATCATCGGCCCGCCCTCCGACGGGTAGATACAATAGCGAAGTTTCTCCGGTACCGGGGAACCTGCTACCACGCTATCCCAACGAAGGGTGCAAGTGATGTAGCCCGTGCCTCTTTTCTCCGGTTCCTCGGATCTCTCGCAACTACATTCCAGCACCATGCCGATAATGAATAAAATCGCGATAGAGATCTTTAAGATAATACTTGTCTTATTGTACCTATACATTTTATTTATCTTTGAAAATCAATTATGATTGACCTTCTGAACGCAAATGTATAGGGAATGCTAAAGGGGTGAATTGTTATTTTTGTCCAAAGAGTTGCAAAAGTTGAGAGATTTTAAAAAAATCATTGAATATTATGTATTTTCATCCTTTAAAGAACGGATAGAGCGGGGAGATTGGCCGAAATTCGCCCTGCAGAAGTGCGAGAAGTTGGAAAGCGACTCGAAACCATACTTGTAACAAATCTCGGATATGGAAAGCTCTGTCATGATAAGGTCGTTATGAATGTCTTGGCATTTGCGTTTCAGCATCCATTGATAAGCGGGCTCTCCGAACGTATCCTTGAAGATACGGCGGAAGGTGGGTACGCTGTAGCCTCCCAATTGGGCGAAGGTCTCCACGTCTTTCGCCTTTTGGTAGTTCTGCATCACGAAATACTGGAAACTGTGGCTATACCGGTAAATCGGGGCGTAAAAGGCGGCTAGCTCCTTGATGGGGTAGTAGCAGTTCAACAAGTAGACCATCTCCGAGCGTTTGGCTTGCATCAGTCCGGAGCATCTTAAATCATCGTTGAGGTAGAGCTTCATGCCCTCGATGAAGAGTTGTATCGGCGGGACCATCGTCATGACGATGGGTTGCTGGCGTTCGTTCTCCACGATGGAGATGCCTTTATTGAAACGGTTGTCGCATATGTTTTGCGGACGCTCGAAGAGATAGATGATACATTCGGTGTAGTCGAGTACCTTGCACTCCACTTTCGAGCCGATCGGTTGCAATACGAACTGTCCGCCCCGGAACGTAGTGTCCGGGTGCTCCTCGCTGTTCAGCCAGATCTCTCCCTTGATCAGGAAGAATACCATGTTCTGCATGCATCTTGTCTGAGGGATCACATACCCTTTCGGATAAAGACGATACTTGAATATATCCCTCTGGTAGAAACCACAAGAGGAACAATCGGTATATTTGGTGCAGCGATGGTCGGTTAACATAATTGGTGTCTTTATAATTTTACTTTCTTTGTCTTGCCCTCGCTCTCGTTGTGAAAGCGATCTACGGCGGTCACTACATAGCGATATTTTACCTTTCCTTTCTCGTAAGGCATCAAGTAGCCGGTTTCCCGGGTGATAGCCACGATCTTCGAGGGATCGCTCGTGTCTATCGGCTCCTTGTCGTTAAAGCGATAGACCACGAAATAGGAGGCTAGCTCCGGATTCGTGGGGCTTTGCTCCGCTTGCCAATGTAACAAGAAGCCTTTAGGTGTCCATTCGGTCTTTAGCTTGCTTACGTCTTTTGGCGGACGGTTATGCATATGGGTATAGGCCGGGATAAGGGCCGGGTAACGGTGGTAGTTCCGTTTCAGGCTGTCGGCTACGCCCTTGTTGTTCCATAGAATCTCATTGGCGGGCCAGAAACAATTGCCGCTCACGTGAGGCAAGGCACGCTCGTAGCGCATCTTGCGGGTCAGTTGATCCGCTTTCATGGTGCGGGCCACGTCTTGCCCGATATATAAATGACCTCCGTTGGCGTTTTTGTCCCACCATTTGATAAGCGTGATGTAATCCGCCGCCGGGTGTCCGATCTCCCAATAGATCTGGGGGATGTTATAATCGATCCAACCTTGCTGTACCCAATAGGTGATATCGGCGTAGAGGTCGTCGTAGTTTTGCAGGCCGTTGGTATTGCTACCCGATCCGTCCGCGGTGCTTTTCTTGTTGCGGTAGATGCCGAAGGGACTGATACCGAAGCGTACCCAAGGCTTGGTGAGCAAGATGGTACGTTTCAATTCCCGGATCAGGGTATTCACGTTCTCCCGGCGCCAATCGTTCCTTTGCGCCTCGCTGTATCCTTTTCGCAAGCCGTATTTCCGGAAGCTGTTATCATCCGGGAAAGGCATACCCGCTACGGGATAGGGATAGAAGTAATCATCCATATGGATCGCGTCCACGTCGTAACGGCCGACGATATCACGCACTACCCGGCAGATAAACTGACGGCTTTCCGGCAATCCCGGGTCGAAAAGGATTTGTTTATTATAAGTGACAAACCATTCGGGATGTTTATGATAGATGTGGGAATCGGCGAAACGGGTGTTTCCCGCCGTGCTCGCCCGGTAAGGATTCAACCAAGCGTGAAACTCCATGTTCCGTTTATGGCATTCTTGGATTAGGAAGGCCATCGGGTCGAACTCACCTGCCGGGGCTACGCCCTGCTCTCCGGTGAAGAAGCGACTCCACGGCTCGATATCGGATTTATAGAAAGCGTCCGCCTCGGGGCGCACCTGAAAGATGATGGCGTTGATGCCGCATGCTTGCAGGTAATTAAGCTTACGGATGAAGTCTTTTTTCATCCGGGCGGGAGTCATATCCTTGTATTCGCCTTGAAAAGCGGTCTGTATCCATGCTCCCCTAAACTCTCGCTTGGCCTCCTTGCCCGTACTCGTAGCCGGACGAGGCTTCTCGCGAACCGTAGAACATGAGGTTATCGCACAAAAGAGAATCGCTACTAAGAAGCGAAAATATTTAATATACATGGGTGCCTTGCTGTGTTTGTCTATGAAATTTTCAACAAATGTAGAAGATTCCCTGTAAATATGAAATATTTCACCCTTGTTATTTTATTTACTTGGCAGTAGAGACGAGGCACACCCTGTCTAACTGTGTGAATTAGTTCGATGAAGATAAGGCAGAATCGGTTAGTTTTGGCTATCTTTGCGTTAAAGAAAAAGATAAAGGTAATATGTCTGAGAGCAATTCGATTTTCATCAAGGGGGCACGTGTCAACAACTTGAAAAATATAGATGTAGAGATTCCGAGGGACAAGCTGGTGGTGATAACCGGGCTGTCGGGGAGTGGAAAATCATCGTTGGCGTTCGATACCCTTTATGCGGAGGGACAGCGTCGGTATGTAGAGAGTTTATCCGCTTACGCCCGCCAGTTCTTGGGGAGGATGAGTAAGCCGGAATGCGACTATATTAAGGGAATACCGCCGGCTATCGCTATCGAGCAGAAGGTGAATACCCGTAATCCGCGTTCCACGGTCGGTACATCTACCGAGATTTATGAGTATTTACGCTTGTTATATGCTCGCGTCGGGAAGACGATATCGCCGGTTTCCGGCACCGAGGTGAAAAAACATCAGGTGAGCGATATTGTCAAGGAGGTCATGCGATACCCCGAGGGGACTCGTTTTGCCGTATTCGCCCCGGTTGTCTTGCCGGAAGGCCGGGATATGAAGGAACAGCTGGAGATCTTGCGGAAAGAAGGATATGCCCGTCTGTCGGTGAATGATACGGTATATCGTATCTCGGAGGTACTGGCCAGCGAGGAGTTACTGTCTTACCCGATCGAGTTGTTGGTGGACCGCCTGACGGTATCGGACGATAAGACCTTGAAAAGCCGTTTGGCGGATTCGGCCGAGACCGCTTTCTTTGAGGGCCATGGTACCTGTTTGATCCGTATTTATACGGAGGAAGGGGTAGTCGTGAAGGAATTCTCGAAGAAGTTCGAGGCGGATGGCATGATATTCGAGGAGCCTACCGATATGATGTTTAGCTTTAATAATCCGTTGGGCGCTTGTCCGACTTGTGAGGGGTTCGGTAAGGTGCTGGGTATCGATGAGAATCTGGTGGTGCCTGATAAAAGCTTGTCTGTCTACCAAGGAGCCGTGGTTTGCTGGAAAGGTGAGGTGATGGGGGAATGGCTGAAAGACTTTATCGTGAAGAGCGAGAAATATAACTTCCCGATCCACCGTCCGTATTACGACCTGACACAGAAAGAGAAGGATCTGTTGTGGCATGGGGCGAGAGGCTTACACGGTATCGACGATTTCTTTAAGTTCGTGGAAGAGAATCTTTATAAGATACAATACCGGGTGATGCAAGCCCGCTATCGGGGAAAGACGACTTGCCCGGTTTGTAAGGGGAGCCGCTTGAGACCGGAAGCGCTGTATGTGCAAGTGGGCGGTAAGAATATCGCCGAGCTGGTGACGATGCCGGTTTCGGAGGCAAAGGCTTTCTTTGATCAACTGGAACTGGACGAGACGGATGCGGCGATCGCTAAACGTTTGCTCACGGAAATCAATAATCGCTTGCAATTCCTGTTGGATGTGGGGTTGGGTTATCTGGCTTTAGATCGCCTCTCGGCCTCTTTATCCGGAGGAGAGAGCCAACGTATCAATCTGGCTACCTCGTTGGGTAGTAGCTTGGTGGGTTCGTTGTATATTTTGGATGAGCCGAGTATCGGTCTGCATTCCCGGGATACGGATTTGTTGATCAAGGTATTGCGACAGTTGCAAGCCTTGGGGAATACCGTGGTCGTGGTGGAGCATGATGAGGAGATTATCCGTGCGGCGGATTATATCATCGATATCGGTCCGAAAGCAGGGCGTTTGGGGGGCGAGGTCGTTTATCAAGGCGATGTGAATAACCTCCGGAAATGTACCGATAGCCACACGGTACGTTATTTGACGGGAGAGGATCAGATCGAGATCCCGCCTTATCGCCGTCCGTGGAATAATTATATAGAAGTGACAGGGGCTCGGAAGAATAACTTAAAGGGCGTGGACGTGAAGTTTCCTTTGAACGTGATGACGGTGGTTACCGGCGTGAGCGGTTCGGGTAAAAGTTCCTTGGTTCGTGATATTTTCTACGAGGGCGTGAAACGCCATTTGGATGATGCCGCTCGCCTGACCGTAGATTGCTCCGGTATCAGTGGAGATTTGAATATGATTCAGGCGATTGAGTTCGTAGACCAGAACTCGATCGGAAAGAGTTCTCGCTCGAACCCCGTGACGTATATCGGTGCTTACGATGAGATCCGTAAACTATTCGGCGAGCAGCCCCTAGCGAAGCAGATGGGATATAACGCCGCTTATTTTTCCTTTAATAAAGAAGGAGGTCGCTGCGAGGAATGTAAGGGCGAGGGCAAGATCACGGTAGAGATGCAGTTTATGGCGGATATCACCTTGGAATGCGAGGCTTGCCACGGCAAACGCTTCAAGCAGGATGTATTGGATGTAGAGTATCAAGGCGCTAACATATACGATGTGTTGGAAATGACCGTGAATCAAGCGATCGAGTTCTTCGAGAAAGGTTCCGGCTCCCAAGAGAAGAAGATCGTGAAACGCTTGAAACCGCTGCAAGACGTGGGCTTGGGCTATATCAAGCTGGGACAGACTTCCTCCACTTTATCCGGTGGTGAGAACCAACGTGTGAAACTGGCTTATTACTTAGGCCAAGAGAAGCAGCAACCTACCTTGTTCGTTTTCGACGAGCCTACGACCGGTTTACATTTTCATGATATCAAGACTTTGTTGAAAGCTTTCAATGCCTTGATCGAGAAAGGTCACTCCGTGGTAATTATCGAGCATAATATGGATGTGATCAAATGTGCGGATTATGTGATCGATTTAGGACCGGAAGGCGGAAAGGCCGGCGGACAGCTGGTTTGTGCCGGCACACCGGAGGAGATAGCGGCTTGCGAGGCATCCTATACCGGTAGGTTTTTAAGGGATAAGTTATAAAGAGACGATATAAAGACAAATGTAAATAGCTCCTGCCCGAATATTCGGATAGGAGCTATTTCTTTTAAGAAGAATGGGAGCATTCCCATTAATATCCTGGGTTTTGCTCGATGATTCCATTTTTCGCAAGGTCTATAACCGCTTGCGGTATCGGGCCGTATTCGTGGGTCCCTTTGATGAAACGGGCATTTTGGAGATGAGAGCGGAATGTCTTCTCATGCTCGAAATAAGTGTTCATCACGTCTGAGGCGATTCCCCAACGGACTAGATCAAAGAAACGTTCACCTTCTAAGGCGAATTCCAGACGTCGTTCGGTACGTAAGGCTCGGATCGCCTCCTCTTTGTCGGAAAATGACGGATATAATCCGATCCGGTATTTGGCGGCATCCGCTGTCCCGTCAGCGGTTTTTACGGTCTGGCTGTTCATGGCACGCTCGCGAACTTGGTTGATGTATTTCAATCCGGTAGCCAAATCGCCTAGTTCGATAGCAGCTTCGGCACGCCACAATAACACGTCCGCATATCGAATAATATAAACATTCAATGCGTTTACGTATGGCCAGATAGCCAAATAGTAACTTGAGTTCTTGGAGACAATACGTTTTTTCGGGCTATACGGACCGTAAACCGTAGCCTCACGAGGAGTCCAGTCATAGAGTTGGACATCTAGGAACATGATTCCGGGGCGGGCTACCGTGTGGTCTAGGCGGGTGTCTACATAATCATTTTCCGAAACGTCTATGCCGTCTTCCAAAGGCAAGCCGTTGGAGTCGGTCTTATAAGCGTTTACTAGGTTTTGGGAAGGACGAAGGAAACCATAGTTGGGATAAGGGCCTCCCGGAGGTAACAAACGGTCGCCCGGATTTCCGTTGTAGTTGTTCGGGGAGCCATCGTTGATAGAGGCTTGGACTGAAAATAAAATTTCAGGGCAGTTGTCATTTTCCGGCAAGAAGATATTCCGGAAGTCGGGGAGTAGCTGGTATTTGCCGGAATTGATCACCTCATCCGTCGCTGTAGCGCATTCCTGCCATTTGCCTTGGAACAAGTAAACTTTAGCCATATAAGCCCGGGCCGTCATCTTGCATGGACGTGCCACATCCGGCTGGGAATCCGGGAGACCTTCGTAGGCGGCCTTAAAATCATTCAGTATCTTCTCCCATAATTGATCGGATGTATACTCCTTATTCGAGATAGAGGCGAACGCGGAAGGATCGCTGACACTCTCGTCGAAATATGGGATCTGGTTATAGATGATCTTTAAGTTGAAATAGAAATGGGCACGCAGGAAACGCATCTCGGCGATACGGGTCTCCTTTTTATCATAATCGCTGCCTTTGAGGATACGGATCGCTTGGTTACAGCGGTTCACGCCCTCGTATAAGGCTAGCCATTTCCGATTGTAATCTTGGATAGTCGGGTCGATATGGAAGATTTCCATCAAGTGAACCGGGTTCTGGTCTCCCGTACCACCTCCGCCTTTGTAGGTATCGTCTGAGATCACATCGCCAAATTGCCAGTTGGAGCATCCTGAATTCAAGCCGGAGCTGGCATCGTCCATCTGCCCGTCTAGGATGGAATAGGCGGAGATAATCAATCCCTCGATGTTATTGGGATCTTGTGCTTGTTCGGGAGTCAGTTCGCCTACAGGTGTCTCTTCCAGAAAATCGCTGCATGATGTCAATGCGAATACGGCACAGGCCGCTATAATCATTTTCTTCATATTCTTGTTTGTTGTTGTTTGATGATTAAAAACTTACGTTTACTCCAAAGGTGAAGGTGCGGGATAACGGATAGATGCCGCGGTCCACACCCATATCTAGGTTACGGTAGTCACTGGAGTAACTTTGCAATCCCACTTCCGGATCGATACCGTCGTATCCGGTGATCGTGAATAAGTTGGTTGCTTGCGCATAGATATACAAGCTATTGAACTTAATCTTGGATAGGATGGACTGAGGTACGGAATAACCGATTTTCATGTTCTTTAAGCGAACGAAAGAAGCGTCTTGCACATAGTAGGACGAGGGCCGGATGTTATTGTTCGGATCGTCCATGGTGACACGGGGTATATCCGTATTCGTGTTGGTCGGTGTCCATGCGTTAACGACACGGCTGTTTTTGTTGTATTGCGATTGATTGTAGAAATCACCCACATAACGGGTCAAGTCGTATACATCGTTTCCGAACATTCCCTGAAAGAATAGACTGAGGTCAAAATTATGGAAGTTGACTCCTAATGTAAGGCCTGCCGTGACATCGGGGAGCGGGTTACCGATATAGTCACGGTCGTTACCGTCTATTACGCCATCTCCGTTTACGTCTACGAACTTGATATCACCCGGTTTTGCGTTAGGTTGGAGCAGTTCGCCTTTATTATTGGTATATGATTTGATCTCCGCCTCGCTCTGGAATAAACCGTCTTCTTTATAAGCGTAGAAAGAGCCGATTGGTTGTCCGATGGCGGAACGAGAAACCTCTTGATCGAAGTTGAGGGAGTGAATCACGCTGGTAGGCAGTCCGATATAGGAGACATCACCGTCTAATTCAGTCATCTTGTTTTTGATAGCGGACATATTGAAGGCGACATTGAACCCGAAATCTTTATTGATGCTCTTATTGTAGCTGACCTCAGCTTCGAAACCCCGGTTACGCATTTTCCCGACATTGTCCCATACCGTTTGGTTCGTACCCCCCACGGTACCGATCAAGGGACGCTCCCATAATAAGTCCTTGGTATCTTTGTTAAACCAATCCAGCACAACGGTTAGGCTGTTATCTAGGAAGCCTAGATCCAGCCCGACATTAGTTTGCGTGGTGGTCTCCCATTTCAGGTTTGCGTTACCGTAACGGGTTTGGGTGTATCCGGTTGTCACGGAACTTTGGCTACCGTCGATCGGATAGTTGGAGTGGTTCGGATTACTCATGTAAGAATCGATCGTAGAATAAGCCGGGATATCAGAGTTGCCGTTTTGTCCCCAACCTATGCGGACTTTCATGTTGCTGATAGCCGGAATATCATAAAACGGTTCGCTACTGATACGCCAGCCTGCGGAGACAGCCGGGAAATTACCCCATTTATTGTTACCAAGTTTAGAAGATCCGTCACGTCGGAACGTGGCTGCGAATAAGTAGCGGTTGTCAAAATTATAATCAATTTTACCGAAATAAGACATCATCTTGGAAGTAAAGGCAGAACCTGCGTTCTTCTGGGAGCCACTATCGCCCGCATCGAGGAAATGGAAGTTATCGTCATCCGAGGCAAAGCCTTCACGGGAGGCGGAGAAGTATTCCTCTTGATAACGGTTTGTCTCGATACCTAATAAGGCTCCGATCGTATGTTTATCGAATGTCCGTAAATAGTTTAACGTGTTCGTGAATACCCAATTGAAGTTCCAACGGTTTTGCGTGCTCAACGTACTCAAGGGTTGCTGGGTGTTCAATTCGTTGTATTTGGCCTTGAAGCTTCGTTTATACAGGTTTTTGTAATCCGCTCCGAAGTTGGTCTTGAAATAAAGTCCCTCTAGGATATTCAGTTCGGCGAATAGATTACCGAATAGACGGGTGGTACGATCTTTATTATCCTTATTACGGTATAATTCGCCTAACGGGTTGGAGATGTCGGCGATCGGGTTGCTGCCGAAATTCCCGTCCAGATCGTAAACAGGGGTAATGGATACGGTCTTATAGGCGTTGTATAACATACCTCCCAGTGCGGCGTTATTGGTGACCGAGGTTCCCCACGCATGTGATAATGTGGCGTTCTCACCGATTTTCAAACGATCGTTGAAGAGCTTGAACTCATTGTTGAAACGTCCGGATATACGTTCGAAACCAGTATATTTCATAAGACCGTCTTGGTTGAAATAGCCTAGGGAGAACAAGTGGCTGCTAACTTTATCTGCTTTCGCCAGAGAGAGGTTATAGGACTGGACCATGGCTTTTTGCATGATCTCGTCAACCCAATCCACGTCTCCCGAGGGAAGGCGGTGATCTGCGTCAAGGAATTCCGGAATTACGGCGGTCTCGCCGGAGCCATACACGTCGCTTACTGGTGATTTCCCGTCGTTACGCTGTGCCTGCCATAATAAGTCACCATATTCTTGGGCGTTTAGCATACGCATCTGTTTTGCCGAGGTTTGTACTCCCACGTAAGCGTCTAGGTTTACCCGGAAAGTACCTTCCTTCCCTTTTTTTGTACTGATGATAACCACGCCGTTTGCCGCACGTGCGCCATAGATGGAAGCGGAAGAAGCATCTTTCAATACCTGCATACTTTCGATATCATTCGGGTTGAGAAAATTGATGCCGCCCTCTACTGGTACGCCATCGATGATATAAAGCGGATCATTGTTACGGATCGTGCTGAAACCGCGTACACGTACCGCTACGCCTCCGCCGGGCATATTATCCGGGATTACGTTTACGCCGGACAATTTACCTTGCATCATTTGATCTACACTGGATACCGGGGTATCTTTCAGATCGCCTACCTCCAGTACGGAAACAGCACCGGTAAGGTCTTTTTTCTTCTGTACACTATAACCTACCACGATAACCTCGTCTAGGTTCTGGGTGTCATCCTGCAATTGGATCGTGAGGGGAGAACCATTCCCGGCTGGAATCTCCTTGGTGTTATAACCGATATAAGTAACGACCAATATGCTTTGCTTGTTTTGCAGCGAGAGAGAAAATTTGCCGTCAAAATCGGTTACGGCTCCATTTGTAGTCCCTTTCTCAATCACGTTAGCCCCGATAATTGGTTCTCCGTTCGTATCGGTGACTACGCCACTTACCGTGAATGTCTGTTGAGTGATCGTCATTCGTCCAGTAACGTTTGGCAGATCCTCCGCCGATGCCGCATTGATTGGCTGTAAGTATGCTACGCCTAGCAAAAGAGCGGGAATCGCCATCGTAAAGTAATTTCTGTTGTCCATCCTTTTGTCCTTAAAATATATTAGAATTAATCTATTTTTTCAGAACGCAAAGGACGTGTGATTATATTACGATGATATGTCTATGTTATTAAAAATATGTTCACGATTGTATTGCCTTTCAGGGATATGACGATTAGGCTACGATTACAAAAATGATATTGGCTGTCTTTTGCGTATTGGTTAATGACGTTTTAGTACTAGTGAATAAAATGTAAGAATTATGAAAGTAACTCATTTTAAGAAAGTAAGCGAAACAAGTGGTGTGTGTGTCCTGTTAAGATTGTACTTATTTATAATCGAATAATTTATACTGTGCGTAGTCTTTATGAGACATTCAAGTAGCCTGTGAAGGCGAAAAAGCAGTAATATTAATACTAGTGTAATAAAATAAAGTTCATTCAGCCTGTTCTTCTGTGAAGAAAAACAGGCTGTGTTTTTATTGCTTGGCAGGATCATCGTCTTTATTCCACTTATCTCGCATTCTCAGACGTTTGACTTGCAGATAGCGTAGAAGGATGATGATGACGAGCGTAGCGCCGATCATCAAGAAATATTCGGTATAATTGTTTCCGGGATTGTTTCCCGGCCAGCCGATGATACTCATTACGATTAAGTAAACAAGTAAGGCAATTGTTGTGATATTGATCTTCTTCATATTCGTTTTATTCTAAAAACAGGGCAAAGATATAAGATTGTTTCGGGCTTTAGGAGGTTAAAACGCATTTGTACTGTGCCCGATAATGTTCTGTTTGAATAATTAAGATATATAAACCTTGTGGGAGGGGAATCGGGAGGATAGGGTTCCCTGCCTGTACCGCTTGCGTGAATACTAATATGCCTGCCGGAGTAAACAGTTCGACTTTACCGGGGGATGGAAGATTAGTAATGAATAAAGTCTTGTTCTCTAGCTGATAGCTTAATTCCGGAAATGAAAAGGCTTGATTGGAAACAGGGGAATCTTGTCGGGCTTGAGGTTCCGATGTCGGGAAAGATATGGGTGCGTTCGTTGATAATAATTTATAATTGGCTGGTTCGGATGTATTATATACAGATAGGCTGGTACTTTTATGCGCTTTGACAAAGAAAGCGGAGAATGGAGGGATGGCGAAATCGCTACCGATCACGTAGGGTTGGTAGGTGGAGCCGTCATATATATAAATGTATCCGTCTAAGGCCGAGTTTGATTCTATTTGACTAAGAGCTAAAGGAGCCGGCAGAGGATTACCGCATAGATACCAGCCGTTGTGATTCTGGTTCTGGCTTTGGTTGTTAATGCTTACCGGAATAGAGGCTTGACCGTTTTTTCCGAAATCTATAGGGATATCTTTTGCTTTCGAGGAGAAACGAAGGTTCTGACGATCGGCGGAAGCGTCAATAGCGATCAGGTATCCCTTGTTCTTCTTGAAGATGGGCTGGGATGTATTGATTATTGTTCGTGGTATGACTTCCCAGTTGTTGGAAGGGCTTTGTGAATTAGCTCGCTTTTCTCCGTTATAGGTTTGTACGTAAAAGTAATTACCGTTTGTATCGCTTTTGTCATCACCCAGTTGGAAATCCGGGTCTATGCCGGAAGCGAATACATCGAAGGGGAAGGAGATAAAATACCATTTGCCTTTTTGAGCGAAGGTCTTCTCGATTGTTATTTTGCCGGAGATGTTAATAGTTCCAAACGATCGCAAGGTGGAGGAAGACGCCAAGATACCATCATTAGGATAGATGGTAAGGTTATTTGCGGATAGATTTCCGGTTGGTAAAATATGGATATTTCCATTGCCAATAAAGATATCTTTACAGCTGATATTTGTATTTATGGAGATATTGCCGTTAATCAAGGCGTTGCGGTGACGGTAGGCGGGTAGGTGGCTCCAGCGATCCTCATGGTTCCAATCGCTGTTTCCGGTAAATAGGGAATAGGTAGGAATGATTCCATGAGCATAAACACTGTCTACATAATAATAGCCGTTTTTGGTATTGGCGGCCGGTGCGGGGACGATAATATCCAATCCCGGGGGATTGCTGCCTATATCCGTCTTTTCGAATGAAGCAGTAGCATCGTCTTTATTTAAAGTTATGATCGACACATATTCTGGTTTGTTAGGGCGGTAAGTCTTAACTTGCATCTTTTCTCCGAGCATTAAATGGATGCCCCCTTTCCGTATACTGATTTTTATATCTTGATGATCTGTTAACGTGAAATGCTCGAAAGCCGCTTGCGTATTCATTGGCATTCGTAACCCGTAGTTTCCGTGGCTGTTAGGAATATCTTTCACGCCGGAGATATCTTCAATAAGGGCTTCACCTGTAATGGCATAATCCCAATTATCAGAAGCAAGTCCCTCAAATGTCTGCATCCGAAACGTATCTCGAATAGATATATTTGCGTTACTTTGCACAAAGCTTTCCCATGTAGACGGATTTGAAACTTGTGACTGGATAAATTGTTGTACGAATAGGAATACCGTACAAACGACAACGCGTCTGGATAGATGCCAAATTCTCTTTTTCATAGCTAAGTTGATTTATATTTGTAAATATGTTCGCGAATATACGTAAATAATTGAAATAATATATCTTTGTGGCATGAAAGAATTTATCATATCTGAGGCACAGACCGAGAAGGCCGTTTTGGTGGGTTTGGTTACCCCTGAGCAAAATGAGCAAAAAGTTAAGGAATATCTGGACGAATTGGCTTTCTTGGCCGATACGGCAGGGGTGGATGCGGTAAAGCGTTTTACCCAGAAAATGGATTACCCGAATTCCGTCACTTTTGTCGGGACCGGTAAATTGCAGGAAATTAAGGAGTATGTGGTAGAGAATGAGATCGGTTTGGTGATCTTTGATGATGAGCTGAGTCCGAAGCAACTCCGTAATATTGAGAAAGAATTGCAGGTGAAAATCTTGGATCGTACGAGCTTGATCTTGGATATCTTCGCTAGCCGTGCACAGACCGCCCATGCGAAGACACAGGTGGAGCTTGCACAATATAAATATATGTTACCCCGCTTGACTCGTCTGTGGACACACTTGGAGCGTCAGCGAGGCGGCGTAGGTATGCGTGGTCCGGGTGAGACACAGTTGGAGACTGATAAACGTATTATCTTGGATAAGATCGCACGATTGAAGAAAGAGCTGGTGGATATTGACAAGCAAAAAAGCGTACAACGGAAAAACCGGGGTAAGATGGTACGTGTAGCGTTGGTCGGATATACGAACGTAGGTAAATCTACCTTGATGAACTTATTGAGCAAGAGTGAGGTCTTTGCCGAGAATAAGTTGTTCGCTACGTTAGATACGACCGTACGCAAGGTCATTATCGAGAACTTGCCGTTCTTGCTGTCTGATACGGTCGGATTTATCCGCAAGTTACCGACCGAGCTGGTGGAATCTTTTAAATCGACCTTGGATGAGGTACGGGAGGCGGATTTGCTGGTACATATCGTGGATATCTCACATCCTACTTTTGAGGAGCAAATAGAGGTTGTGAACCGTACGTTGGCGGAGATCGATAAGACCGAGAAACCGATGATTATGGTTTTCAATAAGGTGGACGCATTTACCTTTGTCCCGAAAGAGGAAGATGATTTGACCCCTCGTGGTCGTGAGAATATCGATCTGGATGAACTGAAACGTACGTGGATGGGAAAATTGCAAGATAATTGCATCTTTATCTCCGCCAAGGAACGTACGAATATAGAGGCGTTGAAAGAGATGTTGTATGAACGGGTCAAACAAATCCATATCACCCGTTTCCCCTACAATGACTTCCTCTTTCAGCAATATGATGAAGAGTAGAGTCTTACAAAATTAGTACCAATGAATCATTTGAGAAATTTGCGGCCGGATGAGATCGCCACCTTGCGATCTCAGGCTTGCCGGGCCGATGATTGGAATCAAGTTTGGGTTCCAGAGGTGTTTGATATTGAATATGTGAACCACGTACGTTTTTCAGGAGTGGTTAGGTTAGGAGCCTTTCGTAAGGTGTTTACCCTGCCGGGAGGATTGGTAAAGCATAGCGGGCTTCGTCATGTTACCCTACATAATTGCACGTTGGGGGATAACGTGTTGATTGAGAACGTACAGAATTATATCGCTAATTACCGGATCGGTGATGACTGCTTTATCCAGAATATAAATGTTATGTTGGTGGAAGGCAAGGCTACGTTCGGGAATAATGTCGAGGTGTCGGTCTTGAATGAGACCGGCGGGCGTGAGGTTCCGATTTACGATGGCCTGTCGGCTTCATTGGCTTATATTATAGCATTGTACCGTCATCGTCCGGCCTTGATCGAACGCTTGCGGGATATGATTACCGCTTATACGGAGGGTATTGCTTCTACGGAGGGAACGGTTGGCGATAAGGTCAAGATTGTCAATACCGGTACGATCCGTAACGTGAAGATTGGTGATTACGCGACCATAGAGAATAGCGCACGTCTGGAAAATGGTTCCGTAAATAGTAAGAAGGAGGCCCCGGTATTTATCGGGGATAGCGTGATCGCGCAAGATTTCATTGTCTCTTCGGGAGCCAAGATCGCGGATGCCGCTAAGATTATCCGTTGCTTTATTGGACAGGCTTGCCAAGTGACGCATAACTTCTCGGCCCATGATTCCTTGTTGTTCAGCAACTGCGCTTTCGAGAATGGGGAGGCTTGCGCTATTTTCGCCGGTCCGTTTACGGTGTCTATGCATAAGAGTAGTTTGTTGATAGCGGGAATGTATTCGTTCTTGAATGCGGGAAGTGGCTCTAACCAGAGTAATCATATGTATAAGCTGGGACCGATCCATCAAGGGATCGTGGAACGTGGTTCCAAGACGACCAGCGACTCGTATATTCTTTGGCCGGCCCGTATCGGCGCTTTCTCTTTGGTAATGGGCCGCCATCATCATCATAGCGATACTTCCGATATTCCATTCTCCTATTTAATAGAGAAGGATGATGAGACTTACTTAGTCCCGGGAATTAATCTTCGCAGCGTAGGTACGATCCGTGATGCCCAGAAATGGCCGAAGCGTGATAAACGTACGGACCCGGATCGCTTGGATATGATTAACTATAATCTATTGAGTCCCTATACGATCCAGAAGATGCTGAAAGCAGTAGATATCTTGAAAAACCTGCAGGCATTGGTTGGAGAGACTTCCGAGATTTATTATTATCAGAATACTCGTATAAAAGGTTCCTCCCTCCGGAATGCGTTGAACTTTTATGGGATGGCAATTAATAAGTTCTTTGGTAACTCGTTAATCAAGCGTTTGGAAGGTACGACCTATTGTTCTATGGAAGAGGTCTGGGAGCAATTGCGTCCTACGGAATCCAAAGGCTCCGGAGAATGGCTGGACTTGGCGGGCTTGATCCTCCCGAGGGAACCGCTAGATGCCTTGTTGCAAGATATCGAACAGGGGGAAATCGCTTCCTTAGAGGATGTGGAATGCTTTTTCCGTTTGGTTCACGGACGTTATTATTCCTTGGAATGGACATGGGCCTACGAGATGATCGAACGTTATTATGGGGTGGATCTCCGTTCGATTTCCGCCGCAGAGATTATTGATCTGGTTCGTCGTTGGCAAGAATGTGTGATCCGCTTGGATGAGATGCTTTATGAGGATGCCCGTAAGGAATTCTCCTTGACTTCTATGATCGGTTTCGGTGTGGATGGTTCCAACAAGGAAAAACAACAGGATTTCGAGGGTGTTCGAGGAGATTTCGTGAATAATCCGTTTGTTACCGCCGTGCAGGAACATATCGTGAATAAACGGGCGCTTGGGGATGAACTGATCGAGAGGTTGAAACCTTTAGTATAAAGCTTATGAAACCATTATTTCAAGAACTGCCATTCCCGATAGATAGTCACATTCATTTCTATGTGGAGGATCTACCGCATTTTATAGTGCCTTGGCACTACCATCCGGCTATTGAGATAATGTATATCACAAGTGGTACGGGTACTCGCTTTGTCGGGGATCATGTGGAAGGATATTTCGAGGGCGATGTTTGTATGATCGGCCCTCAACTGCCACATGAGTGGAGAAACGACCCTGTTTATTTCGATAAGAGCTCTGGCTTGCGGGCTACTTGTATTTGCTTGTTCTTCAAGCGTCAGATTTTTGAACCTAATTTAATCCGTCTTCCGGAGATGAATAATATCCGGGAATTGATAGAGCGTTCCCGTAGAGGGATTAAGTTTGTGGGTAAGTCCCGGAAGAAGATTGCCGAGCTGATCAGCCAATCCGCCAATGAGACGGGAGCGAGTAGGGTGATCAAATTGATTGCTTTACTGGAATTAATGGCGACTTCCGAAGAATATGAGATATTAGCCAGTACGGGGTTTACGGAAACGGTCAACTCGGACGATTTCGAGCGTTTCAATAAGGTCTATAAATATCTGGTGAAGAACTTCACGTCTCCAGTGAAGCTGGAGGAAGTCGCCGCTTTGGTAGGCTTGACTCCGACCGCTTTTTGTCGTTATTTCAAGAAACGGACCAAGAAGACTTTCGTGGAGTACTTGAATGACATGCGCATAGGACACGCGAAAAAACTATTGATAGAGGGAAATCTGAAGATATCCACGATTAGCTCCGAGGCCGGATTCAATAATCTATCCAACTTCATCGGCCAATTTAAGAAAACCACGAATATGCTTCCATCCGAGTACCAGAAAAAATATAAGGAGCGCCTGGATGGAGAATAAGGGCAGGATTTCATAGTTGTTTGGAAAAATACTAAAATAAAGCCCAAGGTATTCGATCTATTTTTGCGATATAAGTTGTATCGTAAAATAGAATATCATGGAACATAAAAAGATTGTAATCCCATCCTTGTCATTTTTTCAAGATGAGCTAAAGGGGGAAGGTGTGGTAAAGAGCCGGAGAACTTTAGGCGAGCTTGCCGGAATTTTTGAGAATCAAGATGCTTATTCCCAATTACCATTAGATCAATTAGCATACGAGGTATATAGTTATTTACCGGAGCGGGAAGGCACTCCGGGAGGGCTTTATTTTGGTATTACTCAATTATATCCGGGAAAGGTGGGAGATGAGTATTTCATGACGAAAGGCCATTTTCATCAACAAGAGGATCGTTCGGAGTATTATTGGGGATTGGAAGGCGAAGGTATGTTGATCTTGATGGACCGAGAACGGAATACGTGGGCGGAAAGGATGATGCCGGGTAGCCTGCATTATATACCGGGCGGTGTAGCGCACCGGGTAGCTAATACTGGAAATAGCGTCTTGTCATTTGCTGCGTGCTGGCCTTCGGATGCCGGGCATAATTATGAAGAGATCGCGAATAAGGGCTTCTCGGCCCGATTGGTAGAAGTGGACGGTACCCCTAAATTGCGATAGCTTATGTATACGATAGCGATAGATTTAGGGGGGACGGTCGTAAAGATCGGACTATTGTCTGATGGTGAGATCGTAGACTGTGTGAGATTACCTTCCCGTCTGGCTCTGGGATTAGCTCCGAACTTACCTAAGATAAAGGAGGCGATTGATCGGTTGTTGGCCGCTTGGCGTATTGATGTGGCTGCGCTTCGTTGTATCGGCCTGGCTTTTCCCGGGCTGGTAGATCCAATTCATAACCGGGTAATCTCTACGAATGAGAAGTATGATGATGCCTGTTCGATCAGTCTGGATAAATGGGCATGGGAGAATTGGGAAGTTCCTTTCTGCATGGATAATGACGCTCGTTTGGCCGTAGCCGGAGAATGGTGGCAGGGTGCGGCCCGGGGAAAGAACAATGTAGTCATGATGACAATCGGAACCGGTATCGGTACGGGAGTCGTGATTGATGGACGGCTCCTGTATGGACAGCATTTTCAAGCGGGTTCTTTGGGTGGGCATTTTGTGCTGGATTATAAGGGCCGTCGGTGTTCATGCGGGAATAACGGCTGTGTAGAAGCTCTGTCTTCCTCTTTCTTCTTACCGACCATTGTCAGGGAGCATGCCCTTTTATCGGAATCGTTTAAACGAGATGCGGATATCTATGATTTCAAGCGCATTTTTAGGTTAGCGCAGGAGGGGGATGAAGATGCTTTATTAATTAGGAATGAATGTATGGATATCTGGGCGTCGGCGATAATAACCTATATACATGCTTATGATCCGGAAGTCGTGATTCTAGGTGGGGGGATTTTAAAAAGCCAAGAGGTGATTATCCCTTATATCAGCAAACGAGTGGATGAGTTGGCTTGGTGTCCTTCCGGGAAAGTCCCGATTGTGCCGGCAATCTTGGGCGATGACGCCGCTTTATTCGGTTTGGAGTATTTCATGGTAAAACAACAGCAAAATGAACGGATTTGTATTTGATAAAGGAATTGATATAACACCGGTTCAATCGCCTATGGGGTTTACCTATGGGGCGGGTGTATTTGGTCCGGAGGTCGAGATTCGCCGGCTGGAAGATATACGGGCTAGTTTGCGTGATCCTCAATGCAAGGGACCGGAGCAGGTTTACTCGATCGCTATGGATGTCGGCAAAGAAGAACATCGTGCGTTGCTGAATAAGTTACATTTGTTATTCGGGGTAGTGACATATAGTGCTGGTAAATTGGGGCAGGAGCCAGTCAGAAGTCAAGGGCATATTCATAAGATATCTCCTTATAGCGGTTGGTCTACGCCGGAGATCTATGAGATTTGGTCGGGAGAGGCGATTATTTATATGCAGGAGTATGCGGAGGATCAGCCGGGTAGGTGTTATGCGGTGCATGCCTTTCCGGGGGATGTGGTAATCGTACCGCCTTATTGGGTACATGCGACGATTAGCGCGAATCCGAGGTTGCCTTTGACTTTCGGGGCGTGGTGCGATAGGGAATATGGCTTTGTATATGAGGGGGTTCGTAAGCACAAGGGAATCGCTTGGTTTCCTGTGTTTAATGGACGTGATGAATTAGAATGGATCGCGAATCCGATGTACGATTCCTCTCATTTGATTTGTAAATCTCCTTCGGATTATATTTCTTTAGATATTCGGAAAGGGGTATCTATTTACAGACAATTCGAGGAAAATCCGGAGATTTTCTTATATGTGCCTAATCCGGCGTTGAAGGCGGAGGTATGGCGTGATTTCGAGCCTTGAGTTTATAGATGGATTAAATACACAAGAAAAACATGAAAAACACGAGCTATAGATATTGGATGATTTATGTAATAGCGATTGTCGCCGCTATGGGAGGACTATTGTTTGGCTTTGATACCGGCGTGATTTCCGGGGCGATTCCTTTTTTCCAGAAAGATTTTGGTATAGACGATAGTATGGTGGAGGTAGTTACTTCCTCCGGTTTGCTGGGAGCTATTCTGGGAGCGCTGTGTTGTGGTAAATTGACGGATCGCATAGGACGTAGGAAAGTCATTTTGACTTCGGCTGTTATTTTCGCTTTCGGTGCGTTAGGATCGGGTTGGGCTCCGGACATTTACCACTTGATTGCCGCCCGTTTATTCTTGGGAGTGGCTATCGGGATCTCTTCTTTTGCTGTACCTCTTTATATTGCGGAAGTTTCCCCGGCGAAGTCACGGGGGATGTTTGTCGCCATGTTCCAATTGATGATTACGATCGGGCTTCTGGTATCTTATCTTTCGGATTTGTATTTTGCGGATGAGACGTCTGTTTCATGTTGGAGGCCAATGTTTTATGTGGGGGTGATTCCCGCTATTATTTTGTTCGTGGGTATGTTGCTGGTTCCACCATCTCCAAGGTGGTTGATGTCTGTTGGCCGGGAGGAAGAGAGCCTATCCGTCTTAAAGATGGTCGAGCATCCGGATTTGGTAAATGCCTCGTTTGAGCAGATGCGGAATGAGATGCGAAAGAATGATGAGCGACAAGGATGTTTTAAGGATCTGGCCCAGCCTTGGTTACGGAATGCGTTAGTTATCGCTATCGGTATTATGTTTTTCCAGCAATTTGTAGGTATCAATACCGTGATTTATTATAGCCCTAAAATCTTTTTGATGGCCGGTTTCGATGGTGCGGTCTCTGCGATTGGGGCCTCTGTCGGGGTAGGTGTTGTCAATTTATTATTCACGTTGTTGTCTGTCTACTTTGTAGATCGGCTGGGAAGGCGTAAACTTTATTTTCTGGGGTTGAGCGGTATCGTGATTTCCTTGTTGCTACTCGCTACCTCTTTTATATTCGCCGCTCAATTAGGGGATTCTGGGAAATGGCTTTCCATCGTCCTTATTTTCTTATATGTGGGATTTTTCGCTATCAGCATCGGGCCGTTAGGTTGGTTGATTGTGTCGGAAGTGTTTCCACAAAAGCTAAGAGGGTTGGGGACTTCTCTCGGCTCGTTGTCCGTATGGTTTTTCAATGCGATCGTATCGTTTACTTTCTTCAAGATATTGAAGGTGTTTTCAATATCGGGAACCGAATTAACGATCAATGGCGAAAGCCAAGGGAATCCGGCGGGAGCGTTCTTATTTTATGCGTTCATTGGAATTGTGGCGATTATTTGGGGATATTTCTATGTACCGGAAACGAAAGGAGTTTCATTGGAGAAGATCGAGGCTTTTTGGAGAAAAGGAGGACACCCGAAAGATAAAATAATATAATATGGATAGAAGAGTATTTATTAGACAAACAGCAGTTGCGGCATTAGGCGGCTTAGTGGCTTTTGATTTATCAAAGGCATCAGCTAAAAGTGAAATGGCTTTTGCCGGGAAAGGAGAAATCTCGCCCCGGGCAATCACTATGTGGGATTTTTCTTGGTTGGAGAGGCGTTGGCCCGGAGCCGGTTATGAGGACTGGGACCAAGTATTGGACGAGCTCTCGGAACGGGGGTATAATGCGATACGTATTGATGCTTATCCTCATTTAATAGCGGAGAATCCAATGAAGAAATGGTTACTTAAAGAAGTTTGGAATCAGCAAGATTGGGGAAGTCCGGATATGAATGAGGTACAAGTTCAACCGAATTTGAACTTGTTCTTGTCGAAATGTAAGGAGCGGGATATTAAGGTCGGGCTTTCTTCTTGGTATCGTCTCGATGTGGATGAGGTTTGCCTGAAATTGGATACACCGGAGAAATTGGCGGATTGCTGGCTGACAACCCTTCGTTCGATCGAGGAGGATGGGTTATTGGATACGATCCTTTATGTAGATCTTTGCAATGAGTGGCCCGGTGATTCGTGGGCTCCTTTTTTCGCTAAAACCTATCCGAATGTCGGTTGGGGGAATTGGTATAAGGAGGAATCCTTACGATGGATGAAAACCTCGTTGGAGAAGATGCGACAAGTATATCCGGATATGCCATTCTTATATTCTTTTGATCATGGGGATGTCAAGAAATATGAAGAGGTGGATTGCTCTTTTCTTGATTTGTATGAGCATCATATTTGGATGGCCCAACAGAATGGTGGAGAATTTTATAAGCTGGTGGGATATGGCTACAATCGTTTTTCACCGGATGATTATAAGAATGTGGTGAAAAACGCGGAACGGGTTTATCGGGAAAGACCTGAATATTGGCAGAAATTGTTGACTGATAAGATCGAGCTTATGGCTTCCGTGGCCCGGAAGAATCGCCGTCCTCTCGTTACGACAGAATGTTGGGGATTGGTGGATTATAAGGATTGGCCTTTATTGAAATGGGATTGGATAAAGGATCTTTGCGAGTTAGGAGCTATTACGGCTGCCCGTACGGGTATGTGGGTCGGTGTAGCGACCAGTAATTTTTGCGGGCCTCAGTTTGTTGGAATGTGGCGGGATGTGGAATGGCATAAACGATTGACTTCTATTATCCGTTCTTCTCCGATTGATGCGTCTCTCATGAAGAATAATGAGGTAGCGGCCAAATTGTTGAAACGGCTTTAATTTTGGGATGGTATGTATTACGATCATTCTTATATTTTGATAAGATTCTAAAAGCAGGAGGTAAATTTCTATAAAGTTTATGTCTTTAATAATTGTAACTTGCCTTCGTGAAAGAGTTAAATAAATCGGATGTCATGAAAAGAATAATTTTAATTATGTGTTGTTTCCTATCTGTATTCGCTTGGGCCGATGATGGGAGGACAACGATCTCATTAAATGGGGAATGGGATTTCGATCAAACGGAACTGGCTTTTCCTCCACGGAAATATACCCGTAAGATACCGGTTCCGGGATTGGTACATTTAGCGAGGCCTAAAATCTCTCAATACGAGAAATTCTTTAAGAAACCTGACGGCGTGGAGCTGGTGGAACAGTTTAATTTCTTAGAGAGAGATTATACGCCGATGTATAATTGGTATAAGCGGAAAGTATTTATCGATGAGAAATTTAAGGATGAGCAATTATTCCTTACGATAAAGAAAAGCCAATATGTTACACGAGTCTTCGTGAATGGGCATGAAGTGGGGGCTTCTATGGAATGCTATACTCCAATGGATTTTAATATTACGAGTGCCGTAAAATATGGCTCGGACAATGAGATATTGATTCAGGTGGGCGACCGGGCGTGGTTGCCTAGCGAGGCCGCCGGCGGAACGGATAAGGAGAAAGTCCATTACCTACCCGGAATCTGGGATGACGTGTTCATTACGGCTACTGGTAAGATGCGGGTCGATAAAGTTTTATTCCTGCCTTCTCTGGCTAAAGGATTGGTGACAGTTAAGACCTTGGTGAGAAGTTTGTATCCACCCCAAATGTTGTATGGGGATAAAATGAAGGATTCTTGTAAGATTGAGTTCTGTGTCAAGGAGAAGACTACAGGGAGGATAGTAGGAAAGAAAATGATTGAAGGTGAGGCTAAGCGGGATAATAGGACTTATTTCGAAACGAGTATCTCTTTGGATAATCCGAAGGCTTGGACTCCTGATTCCCCTTTCTTGTACGAAGGTGAGGTCTCGGTGTATGACCAAGATGAGCTTGTAGATCGTTATTCCGTGAACTTCGGTATGCGTGATTTTTCGAGAAAAGGTAAATTCTTTACGCTTAATGGGGATAAATTCTACTTACGAGGTTCCAATATTACGCTTCAACGTTTCTTTGAGGACCCGGATTGTCAAGCGTTGGCTTGGGATCGGGAATGGGTGAAGAAACTGATGGTAGACCTGCCAAAGTCAATCGATTGGAACGCTATGCGAATATGTGTAGGAATTGTACCTGACTTCTGGTATGACCTTTGCGACGAGTATGGTATCGTATTACAGAATGAGTGGCTATATTGGCAAAATCATGGATGGGATGAACAGGTACGTAAGGAGTATACGAATTGGGTATGGAGCGATGGGAATCATCCCAGTATCGTGATCTGGGATGCGATCAATGAGAACTGGGACAGTTATATAGGAAATACGCTGATTCCCGAACTAAAGGAATTAGACCCGACCCGGATCTGGGATGCCGGTTACATGACATCAGATCAGATGGGGACGAACGATGAGATGGATGAACCACACCCTTATCGTGCGCTTACGTTGATGCATTCCAGCGAACTGAACGACTACTTCAAAAACAATCCCTATAACTTAGGTGCATTGCATGAGAATTGGGTAGGTTTCTCTTCTATACTAGATGCGGGCGTTCCTCAGTTGGTGAATGAGTACGGATGGATTTGGTTATGGCGTGATGGACGGCCCTCGAAATTGACACTTAACAATTACAATTACTATCTTGGCGAGAATGCCACTCCGGAACAATGTCGTGAATTGCAGGCATATTGGTTGGAACTTGAGACGGAATGGCTGCGTTCGGAACGTTCGGTAGGCGGAATCTTGGCTTTTTGTCATTTGACAAATAATTATGGTTTCACGGGAGATTGGTTCATTAATGATATCAAGGATTTGGAACCTTCACCGGCTTTCCGCTGGTTCAAGCATTGTTTCGCCCCCTCGGCAGTCTTTATCGATTTAGCGGATCGTCGTTATACCAAACATCTCGAGCCTTTGAAACCGGGTAGTGATTTAGTATTCAACTTGGTAGGGGTGAACGACTTGAATAAGGAGTCGTCTGGAAAAGTTCTCATGAAACTACTAGACGAGAAAGGAACTATTATTTCGACACAAGAAGAGTCTATTGTGATTGAACCTTTTGGCAAGCGGCTTCAGCCTTGCCTTCTGAAATTGCCCTCAAAAGCAGGAGGTTATCTTTTGATAGCCGAGTATCATGAGAAGGGGGGGCGAAACCAGTACTTAGTCGCCGTTATCTAAAAGTAGGCGATGCGGTAACCTCTTTCAAAGATTACTTCGAGTATACATTAAATTAGTTAGGTTAGCTTTTATATCCAATTTCCTACGGCGGCACTCCTCGTGAGTGCTGTCGAGGGGAATGCTACCCCTTTTTTGAAAATACTCAGAGTCCGACTAACCAAAAAGTAATGTTAGGAATATTGTTTAAACCTTTAAATTCGAATAATTTATGAAAAAGAAAAGTAAGGATCAGCGATGGCGTTGGATATGTGTCGGGTCATTATTGCTCGCTTCCTTAAATGGCAATCTGGAGGCAAGCGGCCCTTCCCATCCTAATGTAAATCCGGTGGAAGTTTCTCAAGCGACAAGAAAATTGCGAGGAACGATCTTGGATACAAATGGAACTCCGGTTATCGGTGCGAGTATTTCGGTAAAAGGAACTACTACCGGTACGATCTCTGACATGAATGGCGTATTTACGCTAGATGTGAAAAATGGCGATATATTGGAAATCTCGTTTATAGGCTATCTCTCCCATACGGTTAAGGTCGGTACGCAGACTGATTTACAGATTGTCTTGAAAGAGGACACGCAAGCCTTGGATGAGGTGGTAGTGGTTGGTTATGGTGTTCAGAAGAAGAGCGTGATGACAGCGGCCATCAGTCGTGTCACCTCCGATGATTTGGAGAAGCTGACGCCGACCCGGGTAGAGGATGTGTTACGAGGAAAAGTCTCGGGAGTAAGCATTATGCAGAATTCCGGACAACCGGGAGCCGAGTCGAGAGTCCGTATCCGTGGTACAGGAACTATCAATGATAGTAACCCTTTGTATATTGTGGACGGAATGCCACTTGAAGGAGATGTCGATTATCTGAATCCGCAGGATATACAGTCTATCGAGGTCTTAAAAGATGCCGCTTCAGCCGCTATCTACGGTTCACGTGCGGCTAATGGTGTTATTCTGGTTACGACAAAGAGCGGGAAAAAAGGAAAAGCGGTTGTCAACTATGATTTCTCCATCGGTTGGCAAAATCCTTGGCGAAAAATGTCGGTCTTGAATGCCACCGAATATGAGACAATAATGAATGAGGCTTACGTGAATGCCGGGATGGACCCTATTTACGATGATCCTTCGAAAGCTGGTGTAGGGACGAACTGGCAGAATGAGATTTATAACGAGAATGCCCCGATCATGAATCATCAAGCGAGCATCAGTGGTGGTGGTGATAAGGGAAGCTATTTCCTTTCTTTTGGTTATTTAGATCAAGAAGGAATTGTTGGAGGAAAAGATAAGTCGGATTATAAACGATATAGCTTACGTTTCAACAATACCTATAATGTGTTTGAGAATAAGACGAATAAATTCTTCCGTAGTTTCAAGGTCGGTACGAACCTAGGATATACACGGATCATATCCAAAGGTATTTCGGAGAATGACAACTTCTCCGGCCCGCTGGCAAGTGCGGTGATGACTCCACCGAACGAATCGGTCTATCTGGAGAATCCTTCGGCGGAAGATCTCGCTTATTACGAAAAAAATTATCCCGGTTATGTCAAGGATGACGAAGGCCGTATTTATAACGTGATCGAAAATCAAGAGATCGTGAATCCGGTCGCTATGATGCAGACCTTAAACAATAACAAGGACTGGGATAAATTTGTAGGATCTGTTTGGGGTGAATTGGAAGTATTCGAGAATCTTACGTTTAAGACCTCTCTCTTTACGGATATGGCTTTTTGGGGCGAAAGGAATTGGTTCCCTGTTAGTTATTTGTGTTA
Organism: Parabacteroides sp. Y3-G-102; assembly: GCF_023656845.1. NCBI lineage: Bacteria > Pseudomonadati > Bacteroidota > Bacteroidia > Bacteroidales > Tannerellaceae > Parabacteroides > Parabacteroides sp. Y3-G-102. The sequence goes on from NZ_JAMOKU010000024.1 coordinate 73,503, forward strand.
TATGGTCAAGAATGAGAAATCGAGGGTGGAGCAAACGATGAATCGTGGCATGAAACTTCTTTGGGAGAATACGTTGAGTTATAAACGTTCGATCGATAAACATAATTTCGCGGTTTTACTGGGAACCTCTATGGAACGGTATGATAGTAAAAAGGTAAAGGGAACGGCCTTGAACTTACGAGCGGAAGATGATCATAAAGCGTGGATCGATTTCACCAATAGTGCCTCTCCCGGCGATCAGCATTCGGAAGGTGGGGCGACGGAGCATCGGATGGCCTCCGTTTTCGGACGATTGAACTATAATTATGACGAAAGGTATATGCTTGAGTTAACCCTTCGTCGGGACGGTTCCTCTAACTTCGGCCGGAATAATCAATATGCCTATTTCCCGTCCGTCTCTGCGGGCTGGACGTTGACTAACGAGCCTTTCATGGAAAATAAACCGGGATGGTTCGACTTCTTGAAAGTGCGCGGAAGCTGGGGACAGAACGGAAATGAGAAAATCGGATCGTTTGGATATACTACGACAATGACCGGAGGAAATAACTATAGTTTCGGGGCAAGCTCGAACGGTGTCATTCATAGCGGAACAAAGCCTACTTCTTTGGCTAATCCTGATTTGCGTTGGGAAACATCGGAGCAATTGGACTTTGGATTTGATTCTCGCTTCTTTAATAACTCCCTTTCTTTTAGTTTTGATTGGTTCAAGAAAGATACAAAAGACATGTTGATGGAGCGTCCGATACCCCTATATGTGGGAAGTGGCTCGCCTTTATCGAATGTCGGGACATTGACAAACCAAGGTATCGAGCTTGAAGTCGGTTATAAATTAAGTGTAGATAAAGTGAATCTATCTTTCTTGGCGAATGCTTCTTATGTGAAGAATGAGATCAAGAATCTGGGAAATCAGACGGGATATATTGATAAAGAGAGTTTACCAACTTTAGGTACGGTATCAAGGAACGAAAATGGTTATCCAATCGGTTATTTCTTCGGATACAAGGCAATTGGGGTTTTCCAGACACAAGAGGAGATCGATAGCTATATCAGTCCTGCTACCGGTAAGCCTATACAACCGAATGCGGCACCCGGTGATACGAAATTTGAGGATTTGAACGGAGACGGAGTGATCAGCGATGATAACGAGGACCGTACGATGATAGGCAAGCCTAATCCGGATTGGATGGTTGGACTTACCGTTGCGGCTGATTGGAATGGCTTTGATTTAAGTGCCTTTTTCCAAGGTTCTTTTGGAGCGGATGTTTTCGATGCGTTACGCCGTTATGAGTTGGCGGCAGTCAATTATACGTCGGATGCTTTGGAGCGATGGACTGGACCGGGTACCTCCAATTCGATGCCAAGGATTGTGTTAGGTGATACGCCTAAGAACTTCCGTCCGTCTACTTTGTTGGTTCACGATGCTTCTTTCTTGCGCTTACGTAATTTACAGGTAGGTTATACGCTACCGGCTCAGTTGACCCGGAAAGCTTATATACAACGCTTGAGATTTTATGCGTCGTTCGATAATTTGTTGACTATTACGGGATATAAAGGGATGGACCCGGAAATTGGTTCAACAATGGGTATAGATAAGGGTGTATATCCTCAAGCCCGGGTTTATACATTTGGATTGAATTTGACATTTTAATCATTAAAATTAGTGTTATGAATAAATATATTTATCTGCTAGCCGTTGTATTCGGACTAAGTGGCTGCAATGATTTTTTAGAGTTGTCTCCGACGAATAAGGTTATCGAAACGGATTATTACAAGACACAGGAGGATTTGACCGAGGCATTGGTCGCTGCCTATGACCCGTTGAAATGGAACGCTTATAATGCGTATAGCTCTTATGAACTGGTAAGTAATATCATGTCGGATGATGCGGAGACCGGTGGATCGACGGTCTCGGATCAACCGCAGTTGCAGCGAGTGAATGATTTTACCAATTGGGTGACACCGACAAACTTACCCGAGGGTTTATGGGGGCGTTCGTATGAGGGTGTGAACCGTGCGAATATCGTGATAGAGAAATGCCCCCTTCTTCCGGAGGGGACGATGTCGGAGGAGCTTCGTGATCGTTATGTGGCTGAGGCTCATTTCTTGCGTGTATTTTATTATTTCCAGTTGTGGCGTTTCTTTGGATACATACCGTATTACGAGACGAATTTGGGGTTGGATGATATAACAACTGTCCCTCAGTTACAGCCGGATGAGGTCTATGCGAAATTAATCGAGGATTTAGATAATAATGTTATTGGGAAGTTACCTAAGATAGTCCCGGCTAATGAGAAAGGACGAGCTACGAATGGTGCCGCTATCGCGATGAAAGCACGTATCGTTCTATATCAGAATGATGATACTAAAATGAAGGAGATCGCCAGCCAATTGAAAGAACTAATTACCGATCCTGCCTATCAATATGATTTGATCCCGGATTATAAAGTTCTTTTTGATGATGAGTATGAATGGTGCAAAGAATCTGTTTTTGAAGTCAATTATACGGAAATCGGGAACTCGAATGATTGGGCAGGCAAGGCTAATCAAGGTAACTCCGATATAATAATGCTAGGAGCCAGAGGTTTGAAAGATCCTAATAATGTATATGTGGAAGGTTGGGGTTTTGCGCCTGTAACAAAAGCATTGAATGATGCATTTTTACCAAATGATCCTAGAAAGTGGACAACAATCATAGATCATGAGGAGTTTAGAGCGGAAGGCGGGACGGTTAGCTCGGATGTGAATCAATATACAGGATATAGCGTACGCAAATATCATCCTCGTGCGGGGTATTCTTCTACGGTTGGCACGGAAGCGCTGAATTATAAGAACAATTACCGTGTAATTCGTTTCTCCGACGTATTATTGATGGCATCGGAAGCTTTGTTGAGAAGTGGAGGTAGCGTAGGCGAGGCACAGGATTATTATGCGAGAGTCGTTAAACGTGCGATGGGGGATGATTATAAGGTTCCGGTGGTTTCATTGGATAATATCTATAAGGAACGCCGTTATGAGTTTGCGATGGAAGGTATTCGTTATTGGGATTTAGTACGTACGAACCAAGCAAAAGATTTTATCAAAGGTTGGGATGATACAAAGAAATACTTACCGATCCCTCAGTCGGAGATTGATAAGTCGGATGGCCATTTGGTACAGAACCCTCATTTCTAAGAATTGAGCTGTATTTACATTTGTTCATTTTAGGAGAACCTGATAGCTTTTAATTTGTTGATAATTAGATATGGATGTGTGATCATTTGTCCACATCCATGTTTTTTGTCTTTAAGTAAATAGTTTAAATCGATAAAATATGAGATTAAAATAGAGTAATAACGGTACACGAATACCCATTTGCGACCGCTTACGATCCCGTTCGTTGGCTATTCACTTACGGATCCAAAAAGAAGGACATTTCTTTTTAGATGGGATAGGCTTGTATTCCAGATCTTTTTATGTACATTTGAAGCCACCCAATAGTGGGGTAACTAAAACATGATATGACTATGGAAAAGAAAACAGAAAAAGAGGAGAAGTATATGAAGGAATTACAAGATCGATATATCCGTTTCGACTGGGCCATCAAACGCCTACTCCGGCAAAAAGCGAATTTCGGAGTGCTAGAAGGCTTTCTTACCGTGTTCTTGGGCGAGCAGATCAAGATTGAGGAGATATTGGAGAGTGAGGGAAACCAGCAAATGGCCGATGATAAATTCAATCGGGTGGATATCAAGGCTAAGAACACAAAGGGAGATATCATCCTTATCGAGATCCAGAATACCCGCGAGCTTTATTATTTGGAACGTGTGCTTTATGGCGTGGCGAAGGCCGTCACCGAGCATCTTCATTTGGGACAGGACTATTCCGGGGTGAAAAAGGTCTATTCAATCAGTATCCTTTATTTTGATATAGGCGTAGGAACCGATTATCTGTATCACGGGCAGAACCAATTTGTCGGCGTGCATACCCATGATCATTTACAGGTAAATACCAAGGAGAGGGGTGCGATCGTCAAGCGTCTTCCCTCGGAGATCTTTCCGGAGTATATATTGGTCCGGGTGAATGAGTTTGATAAGGTGGCCGTGACCCCCTTGGAGGAATGGGTGCGATACTTGAAAGATGGGATCATAACTTCCGGAACGACAGCCCCCGGCTTGGAAGAGGCACGAGAGAAATTACGCTATTACTCAATGTCTCCCGAGGAACGTTATGCTTATGACGAACATCTGAATGCGATTATGATCCAGAATGACGTGTTGAGCACTGCTAAGTTTGAAGGACGGGAAGAAGGATTAGCAGAAGGATTAGCAGAAGGCAGAGAAGAAGGACTAATAGAAGGTCGAGAAGAAGGCCGTGTGGAAGAACGTCTAGAAACAGCTCGGCGTATGCGGTCTGATGGGCTTTCGATGGAAATGGTCGTGCGTTATACTGGTTTGTCAGAGGAGGAAATAAATAAATTATGATATCTTGGGGCTTTGCTAGCGGAGCAGGATCGGTTCTTTTAAGTTCTTGGCCTGCTCCTCGGATGATGTTCCAGTATCTCTTTGCGAAGGAATTCCCGGTCGATATGTGTATATATCTCGGTGGTGGTGATTTTCTCATGCCCCAGCATCTCTTGGATAGCGCGTAAGTTGGCGCCTCCTTCCAGCAAGTGGGTGGCGAAAGAATGACGGAAGGTATGGGGACTTACGTTTTTATGGATACCGGCGGCCTCCGTCTGTTGCTTGATGATATGAAATACCATGATACGGGAGAGGGCCGTTCCTCGCCGGCTTAGAAATAAAATATCCTCGAAGCCTTTTTTAACCACGACCGAATTCCGGTCATACAGATAGTTTTTAATTTCCCGCAAAGCAACTTCGGAGATAGGAACAAGCCGTTGTTTGCTTCCTTTACCCTCTACCCGGATGAAACCTTCCTTGGGATATATATCCGAATAACGCAGGCCAGTAAGCTCCGATACGCGCAGTCCACAACTATATAAAACCTCCAGCATCGCACGGTTCCGCTGTCCCTCGGGAAGCGTGAGGTCTATCGTGTCGAGAATGCTATTTATCTCGTTGACGGTTAATACTTCCGGCAGCTTCAATCCGATCTTGGGAGACTCTAACAATTCGGTCGGATCATTTGTTATATAATTGTCAAGCAATAAGAAACGATAGAACGATTTGATACCCGAGATGATGCGTGCTTGCGATCGGGGATGGATACCGATGTCACGTAATTGGGCGATGAACTGTTGCAAGTCGTCGTAGCTGATCTCCTTAACGTCCTTTTTCTCATCCTCTGCGAAACGTAGCAATTTGTCAAGATCTGTCAAATAGGCGTCGATGGAGTTGGCTGAGAGCGATTTTTCTAATCGTAAATAGGTGTTATATCGGTTTATTATATCTTTTCCTTGTCGCATTGTCGGTATGTCGTTATGAATGTGTCAAATAAAATCCTTACCTTTGCCGGATAATTCCGGCCTCAACGGGCGGTACAAAGGTAATAAACTTACAATTAAGAATGAAGAAGATTCAGATCATCAATGGCCCTAATTTGAATCTGTTGGGCAAGCGAGAACCGACAGTATACGGAAATGCCTCGTTCGAGGACTATTTGAGCGAGTTACGTGCCCACTTTCCTCAGTGTGAGATATCTTATTATCAAAGTAATGTGGAAGGAGAGATAATTAACAAGATCCATGAGGTGGGTTTTGAATATGACGGTATCGTGTTGAACGCCGGCGCTTATACGCATACTTCCATTGCGTTGTACGATGCTATCAAGGCGGTTACTACGCCAGTCGTGGAGGTGCATATCTCGAATGTGCATGCCCGTGAATCGTTTCGTCATGTGTCGATGATATCGGCGGCATGCAGGGGAGTGATTCTTGGGTTTGGGCTGGATTCGTATCGGTTGGCGATCGAATCGTTTATGTGATAGAAGGTTTAGAAGGTTATCAAATAGAATTAATAATTAGGTTATAATAATTTAAGGTATATGTTAAAGCATACGAAGATTGTTGCTACAGTTTCCGACCAGCGCTGCGACGTTGCGTTCGTTGAGGCGTTATATAAAGCGGGAATGAATGTGGTGCGCCTGAATACGGCTCACATGATGGAAGAGGGGTTGACCCGTGTGGTAAATAACGTCCGTACCGTATCCGACCGTATCGGTATCTTGATGGATACGAAGGGGCCGGAAGTACGTACCACGACGACGGTAAACAAGGAACCGATCCCTTTCAAGACTGGAGAGATCGTGAAGGTAATCGGTAATCCCGATCAGGAAACTTCGCATGATTGTATTTGTGTGTCATATAAGAATTTCGTGAACGACTTGGCGATTGGCAGCGACATCCTTATCGATGATGGTGATCTGGAAATGAAGGTTACCGGGAAATCCGGCGATTGTTTGCTTTGCGAGATCCAGAATGACGCTACGCTAGGTAGCCGCAAGAGCGTGAATGTGCCGGGCGTACGTATCAATTTGCCTTCGTTGACTGAGAAAGACCGTAATAATATCCTTTGGGCGATCGATCATGATCTCGATTTTATCGCTCACTCATTTGTTCGCAACAAACAGGACGTATTGGATATCCAACGTATCTTGGACGAGCGTAACAGCCCTATCAAGATTATCGCTAAGATCGAGAATCAAGAGGGTGTAGACAATATCGAGGAGATTTTGGAAGTGGCTTATGGCGTCATGATCGCTCGTGGTGACTTGGGTATCGAGGTTCCGGCCGAGAAGATCCCGGGTATCCAGCGTATGCTGATCCGTAAATGCGTGGAGGTGAAGAAGCCGGTTATCGTGGCTACGCAAATGCTTCATTCCATGATTAATAATCCTCGTCCTACTCGTGCCGAGGTTACGGATATCGCCAACGCTATTTATTATCGTACGGATGCTTTGATGTTAAGCGGTGAGACGGCTTATGGAAAATATCCGATCGAGGCGGTACAGACCATGACGAAAGTGGCTCGTGAAGCCGAGAAGACCAAGCTTTCCGCGAATGATATCCGTGTGCCGATCGAGGGGAATGATTTAGACGTGACTTCTTTCTTGGCGAAACAAGCCGTTAAGTCTTCTTCTAAATTACATGTAAAGGCGATTATCACGGATAGTTACACGGGTCGTACGGCACGTTATCTGGCCGCTTTCCGCGGAACCTCTACTGTGTTCGCTATATGCTATAATCCTCGTGTGATGCGTATGTTGGGTCTTTCTTATGGGGTATGGGCGGTTCATCAGCCATACAACGACAGTCGTAGGGGATATTTCTATGATGCGTTGAACCAGCTGATCCATAGCGGACGTATCACTCGCAACGATATGGTAGCGTATTTGAGCGGTAGCTTCGGCGAAGGTGGCGGTACCAGCTTTTTGGAGATTAACAACGTAGGAAAGGTGCTGGATGCCGGCACGCAATATCAGTTGCCTACTTTTAAAGAGTAAGAGGAATGTTTACGGGCGAGATTGATGCGTATATTCTTTCTCATATAGATGAAGAAGGGGATTTGCTGTCGGCGTTGAATCGCGACGCCAATGTGAACCTTCTCCGTCCGCGTATGCTATCCGGGCATTTGCAGGGTAGGATATTGAAGATGTTTTGCCGGATGATTCGTCCGAGAAGAGTCTTGGAGATCGGGACTTATACGTCTTATGCCACTTTGTGTATGGCGGAAGGCATGGAAGAGGGGGCGTTGATCCATACGATTGAGATCAATGACGAGATGGAGGATTTTATCATGAAATATCTTTCCCGCTCGCTACATAAGGACAAGATAAAAGTCCATTTTGGGGATGCGATGGAGATTATCCCCCGTTTGGATGAGACGTTCGATATGGTTTTTATCGATGCCGACAAACGCCTGTATTCCGAGTATTATGATTTGGTATTCCCGATGGTCCGTCCGGGCGGCTTGATTCTCGCGGATAATACGCTTTGGGACGGTAAAGTGGTAGAAGAAGTGCATCCTTCCGATAAACAAACGAAGGGAATACTGGTTTTTAATGAAAAGGTTAAGCAAGACGATCGGGTAGAGAAGGTGATCCTCCCTTTACGTGACGGCTTGACGATGATCTGGAAAAAGTAAATAATAAAGCGTATGGAAAGTACTAGATTACAAAAGATCGAACGCCTTCTTCAGAAGGAGTTGAGTGATATATTTCAGAAGCAGACGCAAGGAATGCATGGCGTATTGGTCTCTGTCAGCGTAGTTCGTGTAAGTCCGGATTTAAGTGTGGCGAGAGCTTATTTAAGCATTTTCCCGTCGGATAAATCGCAAGAGCTATTGGAGGCTATACGGAGCAATACGAAAGCGATCCGTTTTGATTTGGGGCAACGTATTCGTTTGCAGGTTCGTAAGATTCCTGAATTGAGCTTCTTTATAGACGATTCATTGGATTATATCGAGAATATCGACAATCTTTTGCATAAGTAATCAGAGGAGCCTTGAATCTTCCGTTCTATATAGCCCGGCGATATCTCTTTTCGAAGAAGTCGCACAATGCCATAAATATCATATCGATGGTATCGGTATGCGGGGTTGTTGTCGCCACGATCGCCTTAGTATGCGCCTTGTCGGTCTATAATGGTTTCAACGATTTGGTATCTTCTCTCTTCAGCAATTTTGATCCGGAGTTGAAGATCATGCCCCGGAAAGGGAAGGTTTTCGACCCGACCTCGGAAGAGATACGTAAGGTGAGGGAATTGCCCGGCATTGTTTGTTTTAGTGAGGTATTGCAGGACAATGCCTTGGTCCGTTATCGAGATCGTCAGGGTGTAGCTACCTTGAAAGGTGTAGACGAGCAATATGAGAAACTGGCGCAGATCGATAGTATCTTGATCGATGGAAAGTTCCTTCTGAATGACGAGGTGGCGAATTGCGCGAATATGGGGATCGGATTGGCTTTCTCGCTAGGAATAAACGCAGGCTTTGTCTCTCCGCTGGAGATCTACGCTCCGAAGCGGGAGGAGAAGGTGAACATGGCGAATCCGGCTTCTTCTTTCAATTTGGAATATGCTTATATCGGTGCTGTCTTTCGTACGGACCAACAGGTTTACGATGATTCATATATGATCGTGCCTTTGTCATTGGCCCGTTCTTTATTTAATTATGATAAAGAAGTGACAGCGGTGGAATTGAAGGTGAAAGATAGCGGAGATATCGCTCCGGTAAAGAAAGAGATTCAACGTATCCTAGGTGATCAATATATCGTGCAAGACCGTTTTGAGCAACAAGAGGCTTCTTTCAAGATGATGCAAGTCGAGAAATGGATGACCTTCTTGATCCTTACTTTTATATTGGCGATCGCCTTATTCAACGTGGTGGGTTCTTTATCCATGTTGATGATCGAGAAACAGGAGGATGTGAGTACACTGCGTAATATGGGGGCTGATGACAGTCTGATCCGTCGGATTTTCTTGTTTGAAGGCTGGATGATCTCCGGTTTTGGAGCTTTGATCGGAGTCTTGATCGGGGTTGTACTTTGCTTGCTACAACAAGAGTTTGGCTTTATAAAACTAGGGGAAGCTGCCGGAGCGTTTATTATAGAGGCTTATCCAGTACGTGTAGTCACGGTGGATATAATAACAGTCTTTGTAACGGTATTAACGATAGGCTTTTTGGCTGCGTGGTATCCTGTACGATATCTTGCTAAGAAGTTGAAAATTGAGAATTGAGAATGAATACCGCTTGCCGATAATTCTCAATTCTCAATTCTTAATTAGTTGTATTCTTTTCCGTATTTGATTTTAGCGTCGGCTACGAATTGTTTGATACGTTGTTCGTCATCCTTCTTACAAATCAATAATACGTTTCCGGACTCAGCCACGATGCAATCTTTTAGCCCTTGGATAACGGCTAGACGTTTCGGGTTATTTAATGCGATCACATTGCCGGAGCATTCGTATAGCATTGCCTCGTTATTTTTCAATACTGCGTTCTCATTTTCGTCTTTATTCGCTAGGTCGAACAAAGATCCCCAGCTACCGAGGTCGGCCCAACCGAAATCTACACATAGCATATATACGTTGTGCGCTTTCTCCATGATACCGTAGTCGATGGATATATTTAGGCAATAAGGGAAATTCTCTTGGATGAACGCTTTTTCTTCCGGGGTATTAAATTTATCCTTACCTAGATCGAAACGGCTGCTGATATCCGGGAGATATTTAGAGAACGCTTCCAAGATCGTATTCACGTTCCAGACGAACAAGCCAGAATTCCAGAAGAATTCTCCACTTTCCATAAATACCTTTGCCAACTCGAGGTTCGGTTTTTCAGTAAAGGTCTTCACCTTGGTGAAATCATCTACTACCGTATCACTGCTTTGGATATATCCGTATCCTGTTTCCGGGCGGCTAGGCTTGATGCCCAAGGTGACCAACGCACGGTTTCTCTTCACGAAATCCAACGCCTTTTGAACGTCCCTCAAGAAAACATCCTCTTTTAAGATCAGATGGTCGGAAGGGGCTACGACAATATTGGCTTCCGGATTGCATGCCTTAATATGATAAGCCGCATAAGCGATACAAGGAGCTGTATTGCGACGAGCCGGTTCCAAAAGGATTTGTTCTTCCGCTAATTCCGGCAACTGCTCCTTGATTAAGTCCGCATAAGATTCGTTGGTAACGATGTATATATTTTCAGTAGGGATGATTTTTGCGAAGCGATCAAATGTCATTTGCAGTAAAGACCGTCCGCTCCCAAAAAAATCAAGGAATTGCTTTGGGTAACTTTCTCTACTGAAAGGCCAGAAACGGCTACCGATTCCGCCTCCCATGATGACGCAATAATTATCTTTCATGATATTGGCTGTTATTATGATTATACGTTTACAAATGTAACGAAATAATCTTTCTATGCGAAACAATCCCGTACATATTCCCACTGTGAAAAAAATATTTGAAAATTTTCACCCAAACGCTTGCGGGTTTAAAAAAAAGCTGTACCTTTGCAACGCATTTGAGAAACAAACCTACTGCTAAAGCTAAAAGGTTAATCAAAAATGCCCAGATGGCGGAATTGGTAGACGCGCTGGTCTCAAACACCAGTGGATTCACTTCCATGCCGGTTCGATCCCGGCTCTGGGTACTGAAGTTGAAAAGCTTGATTGAGTAATCAGTCAAGCTTTTTTTGTATGTAATTATTCGGCAGGACTATCCACGGCTAGACAATTTTTTGGCTCACCCGATAAATCAGGGGGAAAATTCTTTAATTCTATAGAAAATTTGCACCTTTGTACCATGAACAATCAAGGACTATTAGCATTGGCACAGTTGATTCTGCCATCAGAGATACTTT
>NZ_JAMOKU010000025.1:0-83448 GCF_023656845.1 Parabacteroides sp. Y3-G-102
GCGGAGGGAACGCCATGCGGCAAGGGGCTGAGCTGTCAGCCCCGACGAGCTTTCCATGCACGATAAATTGCATAATCATGCTAATTATCGTTAACCGTATTCAATTTTCTTATTATAGTTCATGATTAGTATATTATCCTTCTGTAGATCCAATAACTTATCTTTCAGTTTATTGGTCCGGATAAAGAAGATTAATATCATAATCAGGAAAATAAATAATACGGTGATTACGCTTAGCAAGATCTCGAACCTGTATTTGGAGAATAGGCTCGGGTCCTCGTTGATAATAGTAGCGTCGTGGGGCAATGACAATCTGCTGATATCAAAAGCCTTGATCTTTGAAGCGTCGAACATATATCCATTGGGAATGATTTGTGGATGGATATCTTTAGGGGCGATTTTCTTCTCCAATATACTTAAAGCCTCTTTCGCCAAATCGGAACCTATAGGCCTGTATTTGGGACTGAAACCTCCGATGGCCCAGTGCCCTATGCCGACGGATGCCAATGTGAATGTCGGGATTCTGGGATTGGCGGTCATCATGGTATACGTGGCATTTCCAACATAATACCCGTCGTTCACGTCTACACGCCATGTACCAATCAATATCACGGTCTGATCCGGCAGGTTCTTGATTTGCTCAACAATGGTGTAGATATTATTCTTTCTTCCATCCAGTAATATCAAGTTCAGATCCTTGATATTTTCCATTTCCTTTTTTACCAAGGTCTGCATAGCTAAACCACCGTAGGTATTATCGGTGATTAATGCTATATTTTGAGTTTTAGGATATAGGTTATGTATTAACCGGATGTTTTCTTTTACATCATAAGAATACAAGAATCCGCCAAGGTGTAAACCTTTATCTACGTACTCTTGGATATCGATGTATTTCGGCTCCCATTCGGCGACATTTAAATCCGAGTCGGGTAATAAGATCGCATTCTTACTGATCATACCGCATAAAACCGGTATATCAGGCTTGTATTCTTGGGAGATATAAGAAGCCCATGCCTCTTGACCTAAGATTATGATAAGCTGAGGAGTGTTATTTTCCTTATATTTATCCAATATACCTCTCATCTTACCGTCCCATAAGGGGGCTTCCGGGAGGCTCTTACAGTTCATGTTCTCGATAACCACCGGCGAGATACCACCTCCCCGCTTATATTCCTCCATAAACTCGGAAATATTGGCGGTCGTATTACGTGTATCGGGATTGTAGGAGCTAATGATTAAAATAGGGCCTGCATTATCTGTAGCGTATAAGTGGAAAGAAAAGACCAGACTTAACACGATAAAGAGTACGAATCGTATGTAGTATTTTAATAATGTCATTCTTTACCTACCTATTCATGTGCTTATTTGCGATTAAAGTACTATTTTTTGTTCATACAGTCCACAAAAATAGAAAAGATTTATGATTAATTGCTGAAATTCAAAATAAAAAGAATCTATTACGCCTAAAATCTATAACTCGATCATCACTCCGATACTTGGGAGAAGCGTTCCTGTAAGACGTTCTATCGGTCTTAATTCGTACCGTTGTTCATATATGGGAGCTTCCGGGTTGATAATTTTACCCGTTTTGATATATACGTCTTGCTCTTTGTATTTGGAATTCAATATGTTTTGGATGTCGATATAGGCTCCAAGCATGATCTTTTTGAAGTAAAATGTTTTATCGATACGGATATCTAACTGCGTGAATGGCTTGAGCCGTTCGCTGTTAAACCGGCTGTAATCATAGTATAGCCCGTTATTAGCGTCCCAAGCTTCTACATAACTACTCTTTTCTACATCGTAAGGCGTATAGGGAGCGCCTCCTACTACCCGGAACTTGGCGCCTACGTCCCAGTTCTTGGGTAAAGAATAAGTCCCGCTAAACGTGAACAGATGCTTATTGTCCCAAGCCGAGGGAAGATAAGTGTCCATATTTCTCCCATCCTTGAATTCGCTTCTTACCAAAGTGTAGGACGCGATGAAAGTAAGCCCTTTATAATTATACCAACGTCCCATGATCTCAAGCCCATAAGCTCGCCCTGTAGCGGTAGACGATACGGCCTCATTTCCCAAGACACCATAGTCCGTACCTTTCGACGCGAGTGGGATACTGTCGAGTATGGACATCGGATAACGATCATAATGTTTATAGAATCCTTCGGCCGTGAATTTCAAGTATGAGGTAGGACGGTATTCCAAGCCTAATCCGGCTTGGTCGCTTCGGATATAGCTTAAATGATTTGTCCGGTTTACATAATTACCTTCATTATCCTTGAATCCCAATGTCGTATAAGGAGGAAGCTCGTAGTAGCGTCCGATATTCGCGTTTATATAAAGCGGATCGGACAAGCGGTAGGATAAGGATAGGCGAGGAGATAACTGATCTAACAAATTATTCATATCCGAGGAATAATTGTTTGCGTCCGCACGAACACCTAAAGAGGCGGTAAACCGCTCGTTATAACTCTCATAAATAGCCGTGGCATAGATACCCCACTTCCATATGCCAAGGTCTGTTTGATATACGATGGTACGGGGGATAGAGGTAAATTGCTTTTGATAGGTGTCATTCGTGTATTGGGCGTATTCGATGTTTCCTCCGACATTCAATTGAATGAATGGTAAGCGGAACGTGTTTTCCGTTCGGAACTTATTCTCGATCTCATCCGAACGGTAATTTAAGGAGAGATTCTCTTCCTTGCTTTCGTCATTGTCTTTGTATTTAATATTCTTATTGTTGGTCTGGCTACGGCTGATAATGACCGAGTAGAGATTTTTACGGGCGTAGTGTTTATAAACCGCTCCAAGGGTATACGTTTTTTGTTTTACGACCGGCAAGTAAGAGAGGATATATTGGTTTTTCTCGCTCATGTCTTCCATTCCTGTATTCAGCTTCATATCATCGATCGCCCCTAATCCGAGAACTGTAAGCTCATTCTTGGGGTTGAAGGAGTGCTTAATCTTGAATTGGGCATCCGTGAAAGTAGGTAAGAACGGCAAGCCGATCATATCGAAAAGGAATTGAAGGTAAGAACGACGAACAGACACTTGGTAAGTGGTCTTTTTTCCTAGCGGTCCATTAGCGGACACACCGATATCTGAGGCTCCTAGGACTCCTCGCAATGAGAATTTTTCCTTATTTCCATCTTGTAGTTTAAAATCCAATATCGAACTTAAAGCGTTCCCCTTGGATGCGGGGAATGCGGCCGAATAAAAGTTGACCTCCCGGATAAAATCGGGATTGATAATACCGACCGGACCTCCGGAGGCTCCTTGGGTAGAGAAATGGTTGATATTCGGTATCTCTACGCCATCCAAAAAGAAACGGTTTTCCGAGGGACCTCCTCCTCTTACCATCAAGTCGTTACGAAACGCTGCCGTGGACGCTACTCCGGGAAAGGTTTGTACTACCCGGGAGATATCCCGGTTTCCTCCCGCGCTTTTCTCTATCTCCTTGAAACCGATTACACGGAGTCCTAGCGGACTTTCGGCGGTTTTACGGAACGGAGAGGCTACTACGCTAACCTCTTGCAGATTCTGGCTGGCTTCCTCTAGCTCGATCGGGAAGAATATATCTTTATTCGCTAGTCTGAATTCGGCGGTAACGAATGGCTTATATCCCAGAAAGGAGGATTGGAGACGATAGCTTCCGGGTGATATGCCGGATATCTCGAATAATCCGGTGGAATCGGTGACCGCCCCTTGCGTCGTGTTCCATACCACTACGTTAGCGAAAGGTATCGGCTGTCCGCTCGATGCGTCTTTTACAACTCCCTTGATAGAGAAGGAGCGCTGTTGACCGATAGCGGCTTGTATGGTACATAATAAGAATAGTAAGAAGTAAAGATGGCGTCTATCCATATCTTATATCATATTTATAGCGGTAAAGATAAGTATTATTCTGATTCGTATGTATTATCTTTGCATACATATGGAGAAAGAATTACAGATAACGGCGGATGGAAGCCATACGCTATATATTCCGGCGATGGATGAACATTATCATTCCGTGAACGGGGCGTTGCAGGAATCGAGACATATATTTATTGAGGCGGGATTGCATGCGCAGGAGAAAGACTTTATCCGAATCGTGGAAGTTGGCTTCGGTACAGGGCTGAACGCCTTCTTGACATTGAAGGATGTCGAGCTATCTCAAGCACATCATATTGATTATCATACCGTGGAGTTATACCCGCTTCCTTTAGATACGATTCGTGCCTTGAATTATGGGGAGCTGATCTGGCCGGAGAGAAAAGAGTTATTCTTAGCCTTGCATGAGGCGGAGTGGAATACTCCCGTTTCAATCTCAGAGCGCTTTACACTTCATAAAATAGAAGGAAATAGTAACGCCTGTGAACTACCGGATGATATCGATTTGATCTATTTCGACGCATTTGCGCCCGAGAAA
Source organism: Parabacteroides sp. Y3-G-102 (assembly GCF_023656845.1). NCBI lineage: Bacteria > Pseudomonadati > Bacteroidota > Bacteroidia > Bacteroidales > Tannerellaceae > Parabacteroides > Parabacteroides sp. Y3-G-102. The sequence continues at coordinate 4,412 of NZ_JAMOKU010000025.1, forward strand.
CAACCGGAGATGTGGAATCAGGAAATCTATAATCGTTTGTATGCTCATACCGCACCGGGCGGAGTGATCGTAACCTATTGCGCAAAAGGAGAGGTACGCAGAGGTATGCAAGCGGCTGGTTTTGAGATGAGCCGTCTTCCCGGTCCTCCGGGCAAGCGACATATACTTAGGGGTATTAAAAATTGAGAATTGAAAGTTACAGAGCGTATTCCTCGGTATTTTCAATTCTCAATTCTCAACTTTCAATTATTTAAGCATTGCCTCGATCTTTTCTACGAACTTATCCTTAGCCGTAGCGCCTACTACTTTATCAACCATCTTACCGTCTTTGAAGAAAAGAACGGTAGGGATGTTGCGGATACCGAATTGTCCGACTACATCGTCATTCTCGTCAACGTTCATTTTACCGATCGTCACACGACCTTCGTATTCGGTTGCCAACTCATCAATGATAGGAGATACCATGCGGCAAGGGCCACACCATTCTGCCCAAAAGTCAAGAACCATGGGCTTTCCGGAGTTAACCAACTCCTCGAAATTAGCGTCTGTAATTTGTAGTGCCATTTTGAATTACGTATTATTTAATTATGAATTATAATCTAATGATTGTTATGACGCCAAAAGTACAAATTCTTTCAGCGTCGTACAACTTTAACCATTAATTTTAAAATCGATATTCTCGTTCTCCTGTAAAAAGTCTACCAGCTCACGGGTCACGTTTAAGCGGATATTTTGGGAGAAGAGATTTAGGGAAATATTATGTTCCCCATCGACAACCTTAAAATATAACAGGCTATGGCCCGGATTGTTCTTGATCAATACCGAAAGCTCATTGATAGTCGGCTCGTCCAAATCATGGATCGGGACCGTGATACTGATTTTCTCGATCAGCTTGTCTTTCTCGTCTTGCAAAAGGTTGACGGTACCAATCTTGAAGTCCAGTTTATTGGGGTCCCAGCGGCTAGGCTCTACACGGGCTGTGATCAAGAGATACATCCCTATTTTACCATACTTGCTGTATTCGATATAATCCTGTCCGAAAAGAGGGATCTCGCCACTACCCGTGAAATCCTCGATCTTCAAGATTCCGTAAGGCTTTCCGTTCTTGGTCATTCCTTCCCGGAAACCGGTGACGATACCACCTAATAAAACCTCCCGGCCTTGTAAGGTTTCCCGCTCGTTAAGTTCTACCATGCCGGTATTACATACATACTTTAATATGATACGGTATTCATCCAACGGGTGGGCGGATAGGTAAATACCGACCAACTCCTTCTCTTTATTTAGGCGTTCGAGATCGCTCCAACGCTCGCATTGCGGGATCTCCGGTTTAGCGATGGCGATCAAGGCGTCTCCACCGAATAAAGAGTTGACTGCCGTGCTCTTATCCATCTGGTATTTGTTACCATAGCGAACCAAGGTATCCAAGAACAATTCCCCTTTTCCACTGTCGGTGAAGAACTGCTCACGCAGGATACCGAAGTTATCGAACGCTCCGGCCAAAGCCATGGACTCTATGTTTTTCTTATTGCAAGCGGTCAAGTTCACCCGTTCTACGAAATCGAAGATACTCTTGTACGGGCCGTTCTTCTTGCGTTCCTCTATGATATTTTGTACGGCTGACTCACCTACGCCTTTCACGGCGCCTAGCCCGAAGCGGATGTTCTTGTTCTTATCTACGCTGAACTTCAAGATAGACTCGTTCACGTCCGGTCCCAATACTTGAATACCCATCGCTTTACATTCATCCATGAACTTCGTGATATCCGTGATATTGGATAAGCTTCGGCTCAAGACGGCGGCCATATACTCGGACGGGAAGTTCGCTTTCAAGTAAGCGGTCTGATAAGCCACCCATGAGTAACAAGTAGCGTGACTCTTATTGAATGCGTATGAGGCGAACTTCTCCCAGTCGGACCAGATCTTGTTTAAAGTTTCCTCTTTATAGCCGTTGGCTTGACCACCAGCCATAAATTTAGACTTCAAATGGTTCATCTTCTCGATCAACTTCTTACCCATCGCCTTACGTAAGGCATCACTCTCACCACGCGTGAAGTTAGCGAGCAAACGGGATAGAAGCATGACCTGCTCCTGATAGACCGTAATACCGTACGTATCTTTTAGGTAGCGTTCCATGACGGGAATGTCGTACTTGATCTCTTCCTTACCCTGTTTACGGGCGATAAAAGAAGGGATGTAATCCATTGGACCCGGGCGATACAGGGCGTTCATGGCGATCAAGTCCTCGAATTTAGAAGGTTGCAACTCCTTCAAATACTTTTGCATACCGGCGGACTCGAACTGGAATGTACCGGTTGTCTTTCCGTCGCAATACAATTTATAAGTCTTGGGGTCCTCCAGACTGATATGGTCGATATCCAGATCATGTCCGGTAGTCAGTTTCACGTTCTCGATCGCTTCCTTGATGATGGACAAGGTCTTCAAGCCCAAGAAGTCCATCTTGATCAATCCGGTTTCCTCGATCACGGAACCCTCGTATTGGGTAACCAGCATCTCCTCGCCGGTATCCTTGTCTTTCGCCGTACTGACAGGTACGACATCCGATATATCATAACGTCCGATAATGACACCGCAGGCGTGTACACCCGTGTTACGGACGTTGCCTTCCAGCATCTGGGCGTATTTCAAGGTATCCCGTGCCAGCGGATCATTTCCGTTAGCCGCCTCTTTTAGTTCCGGCACATACTTGATGGCGTCGCCCAATTTGAACTTCTTCATGTCAGGGATCTTATCCGGAACCAATTTGGCTAACCGGTTCGATTCGGATAACGGTAATTTCTGTACCCGGGCGACATCCTTGATAGCGGACTTGGTAGCCATCGTACCATAAGTAATGATATGAGCCACACGCTCGGCACCGTATTTCTCCGTTACCCAGCGTAAGACCTCGCCACGGCCATCATCATCGAAGTCGGTATCGATATCGGGGAGGGAGATACGGTCCGGATTCAAGAAACGCTCGAACAGGAGGTCATATTTGATCGGATCGATCTTGGTGATCCCTAAGCAATAAGCTACGGCAGATCCGGCGGCCGAACCACGTCCCGGTCCTACGGATACGCCGAGTTCCTCACGAGCGGCACGGATGAAATCTTGCACGATCAAGAAGTAGCCGGGGAAACCCATGGTCTTCATGATATGTAACTCGAAGTTCAGACGCTCCTTTACTTCATCGTTCAAGGGGTCTCCGTAAAGCTCCTTGGCTCCATCGTATGTCAATTTCGCCAAATAGTCGGCTTCCAGCTTGATGCGGTATAGTTTGTCGTATCCACCTAATTTCTTGATTTTGGAGTGCGCCTCTTCCTCGCTTAATACGACATTACCGTTCTCGTCTCGGGTGAATTCCTCAAATAAATCATGCTCTGTTAATTTCTGACGGTAGGACTCCTCGGTACCGAACTCCTCGGGAATGGCGAAAGTCGGCATGATAGGACCGCTGTCGATGGAGTAGAATTCTATTTTGTCGGCTATCTCGAGCGTATTACTCAAAGCTTCGGGGATATCGGCGAAGATGGTGTTCATCTCGGCGGTTGTCTTCATCCATTCTTGCTTGGAGTAGCGCATACGCTTGGGGTCGTCCAAGTCTTTGCCGGTACTAAGGCAGATCAGGCGGTCGTGAGCCTCAGCGTCGTCGGCATTGACGAAATGGACGTCGTTGGTGGCGATTAGCTTGATATTATGTTTGTGAGCAAGTTCGATCAGTACCTTGTTCACCTCTTGTTGATGCGGGAAAATCGTGCAATCGGCGTTGGGGTCGTGTGTCTCGTGCCGTTGCATCTCAAGGTAATAGTCTTCTCCGAATAAGTTTTTGAACCATTTGATAGACTCCTCGGCCTTATCAATTCGTCCGTGCATGATATGCTGTGGGATCTCTCCTCCTAAACAGGCGGAGCAGATGATCAGATCCTCATGATATTTCTCCAACAACTCTTTGTCAATACGCGGACGTCCGTAGAATCCTTCCGTCCATGAGAGGGATACCATCTTGATCAGGTTCTTGTATCCATTCTTATTTTTGGCCAGAACGATCAAGTGCCAGCCGCTACGGTCGTCTTGCGAGGCCAGCTTGCTATGCCTTCCGTTGCGAGCGCAATAACATTCGCACCCGATGATCGGCTTGAAGATGGAAGCTTTCGCTTCGGCGATTTGTTTTTGTAGTTCCGTTATCCTTTGTTGTTCCTCATCGGTTGGCGCATCCTTGGCCAGCAGCGGTTTTAGTTCTTTCTCGGAGTCCTTGATGATCCCGAGAGGTTTACTGTTCTTTTTGCTAACCTTATTGAAAAACTCCTTGATACCGAACATAACGCCATGGTCTGTTACGGCGATCGCACGCATTCCGTCTTTGTACGCTTTGTCGATCAACGCGTCGATGGATGCCTGTCCGTCCAGCAAGGAATACTGGGTATGTACGTGTAAATGAATAAACGGTTCCATATATATTAATGTATAGTCTGGTGCATATTGAAATAAGTGCATAAAGGTAGGAAATATTTTTTAGTACGAGAGAGGTTGTTTTGCTTTTAAAAAAACACGTACGTGTTTTCTGAAGGATATAATGAGGTTATAATATGTGTGATTCTATAGAATCTATATGTTATATAAACAGATGTTGTATTGATATTTTGCTTGATATAAGCCGTATATCGTGACAGGAGGTTTTCGTGAGGTGCTCGAACTAGCGGATGGAAGATAGTTATGAATGGCGTTTTTCTGTGTGAAAAGCCGTTTTATACTGTACTTATGCTTGGAAAAAGCGAATCTCAGGGAGTTCTGTTTACAAAGTGTCATTTTGTTAGAACAAAGGAAACTAATATTCCGATCTATCGCAAAAGGTGATCTTACTTTTGTTGATTATTCGATGGTGTATTTATAATGTACGCATGTACATTAAATAATAGAAGAGAAAAATGATTGATTTAAACGATCGTTTTAATTAGTCATTTGCAAAGGTACGCGTTTCTTTGACTTCTGCAACCCTTCCGGGCTATTTTTTTCATCCCTTATTCGCTTTCTTATCAATAGGATAGCCTATCCTTTACGAAACAACCGATTCCGTAAACGAACCTCCCGTTTTCCTTCTTTAAAAACGCAAGATCTAAACGATGGTTTAGACTAGTCGTTTTCTAACGGTAGTCTGCTATCAGAAAATAGCTAAGTGCTTAATTAACACTATTATTAATATTAAATTCTAAATTATGAACAGAAAGATTTCTACATTGTTAACGGCGGGTCTGCTTGTGGCGGGGTCGCTGTGCGGTAGTGCCTTCGCTCAGACGCCGACGGTTTCCATTAAAGATTTGACCGGAATCGGATCTACAGTAGCGAATGAACTGAAAAACGGGGCTCGATATGTGATGGTAGATGCCTCTTCATCGCTAGCCTATGGTCATGAAATAAGCACTACTACCGGTAAGATTGTTGAGGTAGGGGAGGCTATAAACACTCCGATTTTTTGCGATGACAGCGATAGCAAAGACGGCGTTAAGAAGTACATTTGGACGGTCAGCGTGACAGAGGCTCCGAGAGGTTTCTTCTCTTATACCCTCACCAATGCGGAGACTGGAAAGGCGTTGAGATACAACAGCGCATATAATGCGATAGAGACAGACCCGGCAGCGAAAGCCGAGGATACCTTTAAGGATTTCGTGTTTGAGAATACAGGTACTGTCACTTCTACTCCCACTGGTGCGAAGTATTCTGCCTCTAATAAGTACATGGTTGCCTATAAAGCGGGTGTGACTGTTTGGAACGGTCTGTCATGGTCTGGCAGCCCATTGGTCTCTACTACTACGATCTCTGCTCCTGTGTTCTATGAGGTTAAATCCGAGGAACTTGAGGATGTTACCGAGTTGAACGCATTATATAACACTTCTGGATTCTCATTCGCTTCCAAGCCTTATGATACGGATCAAACCGAGGAGCCGATCGGCAACTTGTTCAATACGAAGAAGGTGGTAGCTCGCTATGTATCTACCGCTATTGAAGTTGACGCTACTCAGTATCCTTCTTATTCGGGTAATACTAGTGATTTGAGGATCGAGCCGGGTATGTATTTCTTCACAGAGAACGCTCCGAAAGATGGTGCTGATTATAAAGAATGGATGAACGCTACGATCTTGGTCGTAAGCTCAACGGAGACCGTTGAGGCTACAAATGCGGGACGTGCCTCTGGTGATGGTTTCGCTTTGGCAGAGGTGAAAGTCAGCGACTTGAACTTCTATCAAGGTTCGGATAATGCTTGGATGACAGCAGGTAACGATATCTCTATCAATAACGCTAACTTCCGTGTGCAAAAGAGCTATGTGGACGCTTATCCGTATGAGTTGAACGTTGATGATTTCCGTTATCGTGAGCAAGCTAGCAAGGCTAAGCACGTTACTAAGCCTGTTAAGTTACATGTGTTGAAACATAGTGACAAGTACTATCTGACCACTACACATGCTACAGATGACCAGTTCATCTTCAAGTTGGCTGCCGCCGGTATGAAGAAAGGTATCGAGTTGTTGAACACGGAGGCTAAGGTCGCCGCTTACACGATCCGTATCTTAGACGGTAAGGAATTTGGGTCATCTACCGATAACATCGACAAGAAAGACATCAAGAGCGTATACGGCAAGTACTTGACGAACGCCGTTAAAGCTTCTCAATTCGAGTTGGTAGCTAAGGCTAAGGTTCTTTCTCAATTGGAGACTCCGGCTTATCAATGGGCTATCTCCAGCGTAGACAATGAGTATGAGGTGACATTCACGAACCGTGAGACCGGCGAGTATTTCACAGCAAGCTTGTTCCCGAAGGCTGATCTGGGCGAGAACGTTTACGAATTGTCCACAAAGAGCAAAAAGGTTACCGCTATCTATGTAGACGCGAACACATACAATGAGACAGAGGGTGAAGTCGCTGAAATGCAACAACTGATCGTCGAGTTGACTCCGGCTGAGGTTGATCCGTACGCAGGTTTCTTGAACCTAGACGATGAGACTTTGGTGACGATGGCTTTCGCTCGCGATAACAACGAGACTTCCAATAAGTGGTATGTGGCAGCTAAGAAACAAGCAAGCCCATTGACTAGATATGAATTGAACAAGAACGGTAAGTTCGCTAACGAGGTATCCGATGCCGCTCAATGGCAATTGGTGAAAGATGATAAAAAATGTACGATCATCGAGCGCAGTTTCGTTTACAATAAGGATGGCCGCGTGACGGTACAGGCTAGAGCAGATAAGGGCTACGCTTATGTTTATCAGTTGCAGTATATCAATGATGGTATCGAGACTGATAAATATTTCCCGCAAGGAACTACTCCTGTAACTAATGTAACAGAACAGGAAGTGTTAGTTAATGAAGGTCAAGCTAAGTTCGTGATCAAGCTAGCCGCCGATGGTTCTGTTTACTTGATTCCGGTGGGTGACACAGACAGTTCTATCGCTTCAATTTTGGATGAGAATACGAAGTCTGTTGTAGACGCTACTTATAAGGCTTCTATCGACGAATGTCAATATACTACTCCGTCTTCAGTTTACGCATGGCCGTCAACTTCTACACAACAAGATTGGTTATTGAACACCTACTTGATCGTAGAAGCACCGGAGATCAGCTACCCGGCAGAGGAAGGTCATATCTCCTTGGTAAGCGATAAGGGTAACTATATCTCCATGAACGAGAATCGCGATGGTATCGTGGTAAACGAGAATCAATACTCATTCTACTTGCAAGTAACCGATGAGGACGCTGTTGTTCCTTCTTTCTATATCTCTAACAAGGGTACGGTTGAGAATGGTGACAGATTGTTCTTGTTCAACCCGGCAGACTCTGTAAACTATTATGTCGCAGATGGTACATACGACAGAAAGTATGAGTGGATCAAGGGTGAGACAAAGGCGATCTTCAAGCCGGCCACTCTTTGGGAGACTAAGGATACTTTGACTACGGTCGTTAAGGGTAACAAGGTTTCCGTGGCTGAAGAGGCTGATGATGAGGGCGTATTAGGTGGCTTGGATTACTTCAAGGTTCAGATCATCCAGTGCGAGGACAATGAGAACGAATATCGTATCCGTTCTGTAGCCAAGAAGGGTTCTTATCTGTATAGCTTCAACGACCAGTTGTCTTGGAGCGGTAGCAAGGAGAAAGCAATGCGCTTCACTATCACTACAGGCGATCCTACAGCTAACGAGTCTATCGCAGACGCAGCAGAAGGCGTTAAGGTAATCGCTGGCAACGGTACCGTTGAGATCCAAGGCGCAGCTGGTAAGAACGTGGTAATCACAAACGTTCTTGGTAAGGTTGTAGCTAGCACGGTTCTTACTTCCGATGACGCTACGATCGCTGCTCCGGCAGGTATCGTTGTGGTGTCTGTAGAAGGCGAGGAAGCTGTTAAGGCAGTCGTTAAATAAGAATAATGACGATAAATAACATAAATCGAAAATCATTCCTGCGGGAGTTGTAGTGATTCAAGTACCCCGTGAGGGCGAACAGGCGGGAATGGATTAATATTAATACTAAAGTAATAAATTAAAGTTCATCTGCCGTTACCTCCGTGAGGAGGGAAGGTGTGAAAAAATAGCCTCGGTCGTTTCCGCGATCGGGGCTAACTTTTGAGTGCCCCTTTCATGAGTTATACTTTTTATATAGCTTTCCTGTATGTTTCAGTAGGATAAATGTAGATGTTATTGAAAAATGTATATCTTTGCTTACTATTAGAAGGAAAAGCAAATGAGGAAGTTTATGAGAAAGATCGGATTGTTGTTGATTGCCGTGATGATGATTTTACCGGCGATGGCTCAGGTTTCTTTCGGCGTACGTGCCGGAGGCGCTTATTCTTCGTTGATCCAGAAGGTGGAGGATACGTATGAGGCGGGAGCCCGCTTCGGTTTCAGCATAGCGGGTTTGGCGGATATTCCTTTGAGCAAGAATAAAAAATGGTCGCTTCGTCCTGAGGTGGCGTTCGTGAACCAAGGTGGCGCTTATTATTCGAATCAGGATATACATGGGATGGCGCTTCATAATAAATGTTGGTATTACTCTTTGCAGATTCCCGTGAATGTGGCTTATACATTTACCTTCACGGACGTTCATCTGTCCGTATTCGCCGGTCCTACCTTTGATTGGTCCTTGTTTGGCAAGATGAAGAGCCGGGAGACCAATCCGGATCTCCATTTCGGCGTGTCCGATGAGAAGGACTTGAAACCTTGCGACTTTGGCATGAATGTCGGCCTATCGGTAGAATATAGTAACTTTTTCTTTTCCGTAAGTTCCCTATGCGGCATGATAGACCGCCGTGCCTTGAAGCGTGACGGCGAGACTTCCGTTTATCAAAATAACGTGACATTCTCTTTGGGGTATTACTTCCGTAAGTGATGAGTATCTTCATAATAACTTGAAAAATAATTAGATTTGTTTGGTATTTCGGATAAAACCCGTACCTTTGCAAGCCGATTATTATCAAATTGTACTAAGAGTTTAGTTCTTAGCACGTTGTTGCATCATGTGTCCGTTGTGACAATGTTGGTAAGGCTAGTTTTTTGAGTTATTAATTAATTTAATTTTTAAGCAGTGGATACTTTAAGTTTTAAGACCATTTCTGCAAACAAGGCAACTGTAAACAAAGAGTGGGTCATTGTTGATGCTGAAGGCCAGACGTTAGGTCGCCTTTGCGCTAAAGTAGCGAAGCTTTTGCGCGGTAAGTACAAACCCAATTTCACTCCGCACGTTGACTGTGGTGATAATGTAATCATCATCAATGCAGACAAAGTCGTTCTGACTGGTAACAAGTGGAACGATCGTATTTATTTGAGATATACCGGATATCCCGGTGGACAGATCGAGTATACTCCGGCTGATCTTTTGAAGAAAGGTGGCGACCGTCTGTTCCGTAAAGTAGTAAAAGGTATGTTGCCTAAGAACCGTCTGGGTGCAAAGTTGTTGAACAACATGTACGTTTATGAGGGAACTGAGCACAAGCACGAGGCTCAACAACCTAAGTTAATCGATATAAACTCATATAAATAATCACGATGGAAGTAGTAAATGCAATAGGAAGACGTAAAGCGGCAGTCGCTCGCGTATTCGTTAGCGAAGGTACGGGAAAGATCACGATCAACAAACGTGAGCTGGAAAAATACTTTCCTTCTTCAATCCTTCAGTTTATCGTAAAGCAGCCGTTAGCAAAGTTGAACGTCGCTGAGCAATATGATATTAAGATCAACCTTGACGGTGGTGGTTTCAAAGGTCAGTCTGAGGCTGCCCGTTTGGCTATCTCTCGTGCGTTGATAAAGATTAATCCGGAAGATAAGGCTGTCTTAAGAGCGGAAGGATTCGTAACTCGCGATCCTCGTGCTGTTGAGCGTAAGAAACCGGGTCGTCCGAAAGCTCGTAAGAGATTCCAGTTCAGTAAACGTTAATGTTATTTGTGAGTCCCTTACAAGTAAAGCGAAGCGTTTAGTATCTAAATTATCGGGATTCTTTTTACATGTGGACATGCGGAAAGACTACCTGATGGTTGAAATTAAACAAAGAAAGTAAACGATTTAAGAAAAAAACAATGTCAAGAGTAAATTTTGATCAATTATTAGAGGCTGGTGTACACTTCGGACACTTAAAAAGAAAGTGGAATCCCGCTATGGCTCCTTATATCTTCATGGAGCGCAATGGTATTCATATCATTGACCTTTATAAAACAGTTGCTAAAGTAGACGAAGCCGCTGAAGTTATGAAGAACTTGGCTAAACAAGGCAAGAAAGTTCTTTTCGTGGCTACCAAAAAACAAGCTAAACAAGTTGTCGCTGATAAGGCTGCTTCCGTAGGTATGCCTTACGTTATCGAGCGCTGGCCGGGTGGTATGTTGACCAACTTCCCGACGATCCGTAAAGCTATCAAGAAGATGGCTACTATCGATAAGATGACAAAAGATGGTACATTTGATAATCTTTCTAAGAGAGAAAAACTTCAAATCACTCGCCAACGCGCTAAGTTGGAGAAGACTTTAGGTTCTATCGTAGACCTTACTCGTCTTCCGTCAGCGTTGTTCGTTGTAGACGTGATGAAAGAGCATATCGCTGTTCGCGAGGCTAACCGTTTGGGTATCCCTGTATTCGGTATGGTTGATACGAACTCTAATCCGAACAATATCGACTACGTTATCCCGGCTAACGATGACGCTACAAAGTCTGTAGAGGTTATCTTGGGCGCTATCTGCGAGGCTATGAACGAAGGCTTGCAAGAGCGTAAGGCTGAGAAAATTGACGCAGAGGCTGCTGAGGAAGCTCCGAAAAGAGAGCGTAAGGCAAAAGCTGCTGTTAAGAAAGAACGTACGAAGAAAGAAGACGACGATGCGTTGAACGCTAACGTTGCCGGTAAGTTCGCGAAAGACGAAGAATAATTCGATTGACAATTGACGTTGACAATTGACAATTAGAATACAAATACAATGGGCAGTTGGCTTTTGACAGGATTTGTCAATTGGCAACTGTCCATTGTCAATTTTTGAAAGTATAAACATTTTAAAGATAAAGGAAATAAGATTATGGCTGTAACAATGGCTGATATTACCAAGCTGCGCAAAATGAGTGGAGCTGGTATGATGGACTGTAAGAAGGCTTTGACAGAGTCTGACGGTGACATCGAGAAAGCAATGGAAATTATCCGTAAAAAAGGACAGGCTATCGCCGCTAAACGTTCTGATCGTGAGGCTGCCGAGGGTTGTGTGTTGGCTAAGAAGGATGGCGAGTTCGCCGCTATCATCGCTTTGAAGTGCGAAACGGACTTCGTGGCTAAGAATGAGGACTTCGTAGCTTTGACTCAGGCTATCTTGGACGCTGCCGTGGCTAACAAATGCCATACTTTGGACGAGGTGAAAGCTTTGCCTATGGGCAAGGGTACTATCCAAGAAGCTGTTACGGATCGTAGCGGTATCACTGGCGAGAAAATGGAGTTGGATGGCTACTGCGTAGTTGAAGGTGCTTACACTACTGTATACAACCATATGGGTAAGAACCAACTTTGTACGATCGCCGCTTTCAACAAGGAGTCTGAGGAAGCCGCTCACAATATCGTTATGCAGATCGCCGCTATGAACCCGATCGCTATCGATGAGGCTGGTGTTCCTGAGTCTGTAAAAGAGAAAGAGATCCAGGTTGCTATCGAGAAGACGAAGGCTGAGCAGGTACAGAAGGCTGTAGAGGCTGCATTGAAGAAGGCTGGTATTAATCCTTCGCATGTAGATAGCGAGGCTCACATGGAAAGTAACATGGATAAGGGCTGGATCACGGCAGAGGATGTAGCTAAGGCTAAAGAAATCATCGCTACTGTTTCCGCTGAGAAGGCGGCTAACTTACCTCAACAGATGATCGAGAATATCGCTAAGGGTCGTCTGGGCAAGTTCTTGAAAGAGGTTTGCTTGTTGAACCAAGAAGACATTATGGATGGCAAGAAGACTGTAAGAGAGACAATGAAGGAGATCGATCCTGAGTTACAGATCTTGGCGTTCAAACGTTTCACTTTGCGTGCTGAATAATTGCGGTAACGTATTTGATATAAAGAAAAAGGCGGTACAACCCAATGTATCGCCTTTTTTATGAAGTATAGCTTACTTGCCCATAGAAGATATACTTACTTGTCCAATGCAGTATATCTTACTTTGCCAAGTAAGTATATCTGTTTAATTTTTTCTTATTTCAATGCGGCCAACGCATCCTTAATACGTTTGATCGCCTCCACGATATTCTCATCGCTGGTAGCGTAACTCATGCGGATACACTCAGGTGCCCCGAAAGAGGTACCACCTACGCAAGCTACGTGCGCTACTTCTAAAAGATACATAGCTAAGTCATCAGCGTTGTTGATTATACGGGTTCCATCTGTCTTGCCGTAATAATAACTACATTTGGGGAATAAGTAAAAGGCGCCTTCCGGCTTATTCACTTCGAAGCCCGGAACTTCTTTCGCTAAATTAACGATTAAGTCACGACGACGTTCGAAGGCCTTGCGCATTTCCTCAACGGGTTCTTGTGAGCCTGTATAAGCCGCTTCCGCCGCTTTTTGAGATACAGAGCAAGGGCCAGAGGTATATTGTCCTTGTAATTTATTAACCGCTTTCACGATCCATTCCGGTCCGGCTATGAAACCGATACGCCAGCCAGTCATCGCATACGCTTTGGAAACGCCGTTTACGATAACCGTACGGTCTTTCATTCCTTCGATAGAAGCGATGCTGTTGTGTTTACCAATATAGTTAATATGTTCGTAGATCTCATCCGCTATAACGATGATATCCGTATGTTTTTTCAATACTTCCGCTAAACCTGCCAATTCCTCGGCGCTGTAAACAGAACCCGTCGGGTTGGAGGGAGAGCAAAGGATTAACGCTTTTGTCTTAGGCGTAATAGCGGCTTCCAGCTGAGCTGGAGTGATCTTGAAATCTTGCTCGATACCAGCCGGAACGATAACGGGGGTTCCTTCCGCTAACTTCACCATCTCCGGATAGCTTACCCAGAAAGGGGCAGGGATGATAACCTCGTCCCCCGGATTTACCAATACCATGACCGTGTTACAAACGGATTGTTTGGCACCGTTTGCGCAAGAGATCTGGCCTGCTGTATATTCCAGTCCATTCTCGTTCTTCAATTTGGCAACGATAGCATTACGTAATGCCGGATAACCCGCTACGGGAGAATAACGTGAGAAATTATCGTCAATCGCCTTCTTCGCGGCTTCTTTAATGAAGTCGGGAGTATTGAAATCGGGTTCTCCCACACTTAAGTTGATAACATCGATACCTTGAGCTTTCAACTCACCGCTCTTTTGTGACATCGCCAATGTTGCTGAAGGCGATAAACTCGCTAAACGATCTGAGACTTGTGTCATGACATTGCTTTTTGTATAGGTTGTTTTATTATTATGCGACAAAAGTAATCAATAATCGGAATTCTTGCAACGTTCTGATAACTATTTAATGTTATGCAGCACATGCCCCATACGTTCTTTCTTCGTTTTCATGTAGAATTCGTTGTATGGATTTGGTTTCACCTCGATAGGAACGTTCTCTACTACCTCAAGTCCGTAAGCTTCCAGACCTACGCGTTTTACCGGATTATTGCTCATCAGGCGCATTTTCGTTACGCCGATATGACGTAAGATCTGTGCTCCGACACCATAATCTCGCTCGTCCGCTTGATGGCCTAAATGCAAGTTCGCATCCACCGTATCCAAACCATCCTCTTGGAGCTTGTATGCTTTCATCTTCTCCATCAATCCGATGCCTCGTCCTTCTTGGTTCAGGTAAACGATAACCCCTTTGCCTTCTTGGTCGATGCGGCGCATAGCCTCGTGCAGTTGCTCTCCGCACTCGCAACGCATGGAACCGAAGATATCTCCTGTAGCGCAAGATGAGTGCACGCGTACTAAGATAGGCTCGTCTTTCTCGAATTTACCCTTTATCAAAGCTATATGCTCTAATCCATTGCTTTTCTGGCGGAAAGGAATGAGACGGAAATGTCCGTACTCGGTAGGGAGATCTACCTCTACGCCGTTCTCTACGATCGATTCGGTCCGGAGGCGATAAGCGATCAGGTCCTTGATGCAAATAATCTTGATATCGAATTTCTTGGCTACCTCGATTAATTGCGGCAGACGTGCCATGGTTCCATCCTCGTTAATGATCTCGATCAAGGCTCCGGCGGGATATAAACCGGCTAACCGGGCCAAATCCACGGCAGCCTCTGTATGACCCGCACGGCGAAGTACGCCACGAGAGCGGGCACGGAGCGGATTGATATGTCCGGGACGTCCCAGATCGGATGGCTTGGTCTTTGGATCAGCCAGCGCCAAGATCGTTTCCGCACGGTCGTACATGGAAACGCCGGTCGTACATTTCCCTCCTAATTTATCTACTGTTATCGTGAAAGGAGTACCTAGTAAAGAGGTGTTATTGGCAACTTGCATATCCAGCTCCAACTCTTGGCAACGTTCTTCCGTGATCGGGGCGCATAATACACCTCGTCCGTTTTTCAACATGAAGTTGATTTTTTCCGGGGTTACTTTCTCGGCCGCGATGATAAAGTCTCCTTCATTCTCCCGGTCCTCGTCGTCTACAACGATTAAGAACTTTCCTTCACGGAAATCCTCGATAGCTTCTTCGATGGTGTTTAATTGAATCTCGCTCATATTTATTGATTATTTATATCCGAGTTATTTTTTAGCAAATGTAATGAATATATCATATTGATCAGCTCCTTACTGGTCTTTTGTACCATGACGATATCATGCCGTAGCAATTTACGTTGGTACGTAGCCAATAGGTAGATCGGCAATCCCAGTGGGAAGAAAATACCGATAGCCAAGGCAAGTTTCCCGTTTATATGCTTGCTTAGCTTATTATTGTAACCTCCGATGACCGGGTAGTCCATCAATTTATTCAGGAGTAAATTCTGGTCGGAATTACTTAATTCCTCCACGATATTTTCCGTGTCCTGAGCTAACAGTTCCGCTGTGTTATCTTTTCCGCCTTGTTTCCAAAATGTCAGATAATTGATCCAACGTTTATGGTTTGCCAGATAAGTCGTGCTTTCTTCCACCAATTTCTCCAGTTGAGGAAGGGTTGCCTCATAATCGGGGGTGTATATGATAACCTCTTTCCGCTCCACTTTTCTCCCTTCACGCTTACCTATTAAGTTCTTCAAGGCATTCACGTAAGTGTCGGCATTCAAGATAACAGAATCTTTTACCGCTTTATAGGTTAGGAATATACCCATAGGTGTTAGGACCACGGAGCTAAGCCACATACCTTCCCATGCGTCCCAAACGCCGTCGCGTGCCATCTTGAAGCCCATATTATCTATAATATAATAGAAGATAAACAAGATTACCGAGATAACGACCGGTACCCCCAACCCACCTTTACGGATGATGGCTCCTAAGGGCGCTCCGATAAAGAAGAACATGATGCAAGCGAACGATACCGTGAATTTCTTATGCCATTCCGTCAAGTGGCGGCGTACCTTATAGGCCTCGTCGCCAACCGTGGCCGCACGGAAATAATAGTCGGTCTTGATATTCTCGATCGAGGACTTGGCTCGGCCTAATAAAGCCGCTTTACTACTCGGTGCCTGCGCTTGGTAAAGACTGTCGAAATCCAACTTGATGGTAGGAGTGATTACCGGCAGTTTTTCCTGTTGCTCGTCTGGCTGCCCCTCGGCTTCACTCTCTTTTTTAGCCCGTAAGGACTTTAGTGTTTTTACGTATGAGGCATCGTAAATGCTTTTTGCGTTCACGTCCTTGATGCTATCCAAGCGTACGCCCATCGAATCGATAGAGGTTTGTAAATCCTTCAAGTTTTTTCCCATATATTGGTTCTGCATGAAAGATTCGTCGGTACGGTTGAAATTCGCGTCGAATTCAATCAAGATATCTTTGCTGCTGAATGATTCTCGTCGATAGGGGACGGCGGTTCTCACTTGCGTCGTGTTGGCTTGGCTTTTACCTACGTTCTCGAAAGATTCTCCGTTAAATAAAGATAGGACAAGGAATAATTTATCGGCGGATGTCTTTAGCCGTCCGGAGTCCGCTACGATTACACGGGCGTTATTGAATCCTTCCGAATAATCATAGATCATCACGTCTTTTAATAAACCGTCCTTCGGGTCCTTTTTCTTCACATATACATTGAATCCGGGAATATCTTTGTAGAATGAACCTTCCGGAATATCCAATTCCGGTGATTTCTGGCGCATGGAATATAATAATGTATATAGCTTGACTTGGACAACGGGCATTACGTTGTTTTGGAAGAAAAAGGCGCCCACGCTCACAAATAGTAGCGTTACGATCAAAGGACGCATGATATGTATCAATGATACCCCGGCAGACTTCATGGCCAGTAATTCCAGACGTTCCCCTAAATTTCCAAAAGTCATTAATGAGGCTAATAGAATAGCCAAGGGAAGTGCCATCGGGACAAGAAACAAGGCCGCATACATAAACATCTCCGCTAATACAGGGATGCCGAGGCCTTTTCCCACCATATCGTCGATGTATCGCCAAAGAAATTGCATCAACACAATAAACAGACAAATACCGAATGTCATAAGAAACAACGGCAGGAATGTCTGCAGCATAAATGTATATAATCGTTTTATTCTCAACATTGCCTAATCTGGTTGAAGTGGCAAAAGTAGTGTAAAAAACGATAACACCCCACAGATTTCTGTAAAACTACTCTAAATACCAAGCGTTCGCTTCAAATCTTCCACTTGCGAGTCCCATAAATTAATGGAATCTTTTTTCTCCCCGGGTTCGGAGAAATCCGTAATCTCAAGTGCTGTAGAACCTGTTAATTCGATTGTATGGATTATAAATTCGAAATAAGCGTTCTCATCTTCCTCGTCCACCCAGCGGTAACGGATAAAGTTCTCCGGCTTGGAGTCGATCACTGTTGCCTCTTGGGCCTCTTTACTCCATTTAAAGGTGTAGAGATTATCATTTATAATGACCTCGTCGGCGAACCAAGCGGAAAGTCCCAAAGCGGTGGTTAGGTGATTCCACAAGCTTCGTCGTGAAACTTTATCGAAAATGTATTCGATATGAAACTTCTCTTTCTTCATTGTTCTTATCCTTATATTTGCCGCAAGATACATAAAAGATTTGAAAACGACTAATTTTAATGATGAAAAAAGTAACTAATAACTAACTGATTAGGTGGAGGTCTTAAAAATTAAGCGAATTTTTTTATTGAAAATGTTGTGTAATTCAAAAATAACCCCTACTTTTGCACCGTCAATAAGAGAAATAGTGACAATAAAATGATGGCGAGATAGCTCAGCTGGTTAGAGCGCATGATTCATAATCATGAGGTCCCCGGTTCAATCCCGGGTCTCGCTACCTAGAAAAGGAGGTCAATTTTTCGATCTCCTTTTTTCTTTTGCTATCAGATGGTCTTTTGGGAGGATAAAAAAACCTGAACAATCTTTCTCGTAAACGATCTTGATTGTTCAGGCAAAATAATTATGTAACCTCGCGGTTATGTTAATTAGGTTTGCCTACATCATAATTTAAGGGTAATTATATATGTAAGCAGGGTCATAGGGTAAAATTTCGCAAATTGCTTTGCTTGATTTATAAATACAAAGATATGTATGTCTAAATGTTTTGAGTGATGGTATTTGTCTCAATAGGAGAATGTATTTCTATCATATAAATAACGCACGCCTCGGAAATCATCTGAAGCGTGCGTTTAGCATATAAAATTTAAATCTAGTTACCCTTGTTTATGTAGTGACCCTGCTGTGATTTTTATATGCTTACCCTAATGTCTGTTGCGAATATATTCATAATATTCATAGGTTGTATCTTTATTTGATCGGTATTTGTATCAGTTTAGTGTGTAAAACTATCAACAGGTGGAGTGGGCCTTGTGATGAAGCGGGTTTCCGTTAATATTTAAATAAAGTTAAGACGGTGTTCGTGTCAATATCATGGGTATTCCTATCACGGAGAATGCGGTTTTTGAGAGAAAAACAGCGCACGCCCGAAATTCTCTAATCTCGTGACGTGCGCCAAAGCATATAAAAATTGAGGGTATCTTAATTCAGTGTTATATGTTGGATAACGGTTGCCCAGTCGGCAATTACAATATTAGCCGAAACTTCTCCAGAGTACTTGAAAGTGATCTCGGTGCGTTTTCCGGGGTTTGCAGCGAATAATTCTCCGTTTTTGTCTTTTTCGCTAGAAAAAATAAGATCACCGTCCTTGTAAAGCTCTATCGTTATATTTTGAGCCGGAAAAATGGCTTGGGCTTCTGTTGTCAAATTCCCTTTTTCGTCAAAAGAAGCGGGGAAAGCGAATTCAACCTCTTCTCCTGTTGGGTTGCCATTGTAGTCCAATGAGCTTTTTGTATTTTTAATTCGATATTCAAAATTTCCGGCATTACTCCCTAGATACTTGATCAGTCCTTTCGTTGAAAGCTGGAAAATTGAAGTTTTGCGAATGATTTGTAATTCGTTTGATACGGTGGATTTTGTTGAAGAGTTCTTATGAAGCGTAACTTGTCCATAGAACAAATCGCTCGGAATATTAGCTATGCCGTTATTCTCTTTTAGACTGACTTGCAAATCGGATATAATATTGGCTTTGCTCATGTTTGAAATCTCTTCGTTTCCAGAATTGATTCCACTCCATGCGATCACGGTTATGTCATTACTGTTCGGGCAGTTAATGTCTATAGCCCGGCGAGATAAAATTGTAGATTTGTTTACATTAATCTGCTCGAAGAAATCGTTGTTTTGATCGAAGACAAATAATGTAGCTCCATTCACCTCTCCCTTGGTCGTAATGTCGTTACCATCTGAATTCATTGCTTTTAATACCACGGAGAATGGCACTTCGGCTTGTTCAATAACCTCACTCGTTGTTGCTACTACGTCATTTGAATCATCCGTGCAAGCGGAGAATGACAAAACTGTGAAAATAACAGAAACCGCAAATACGCAATTTGCGAAAAAATTACCCTTTTTCATGACCCTACTTTTTATATGCTTTACCCTTAATCTAAGTGACTTGGTTTTTTTTGACCGCCCCTCAACGGTCTTTCCTTATCACTACATCGCGAATGTATGTATAAAAATCATAGGTTGTATCTTTTATGATGGGTATTTTTATCAAAAAAGTGGGTAAAACTATCATTATACCTCTATGTCCCTTTATTGATGCATGTTTTGGATGATGCTTAAATAATGTTAATTAGTTTATTCCTATCAATTTGAGTGGTAAATATATCATCGCTGGTCCTTACTGATAGCCTTGCCTCTGTTGTGTGATAGGAATGCAGTTGTTGTTAACGTCTATTAAAACGCCAGTAAAAAACGTTCGTTTAAATCTTGCGTTTTTATGTGTATAAATTATGAAGTCTCA
The DNA here is from genome assembly GCF_023656845.1 of Parabacteroides sp. Y3-G-102. Classification (NCBI taxonomy): domain Bacteria; kingdom Pseudomonadati; phylum Bacteroidota; class Bacteroidia; order Bacteroidales; family Tannerellaceae; genus Parabacteroides; species Parabacteroides sp. Y3-G-102. The sequence goes on from NZ_JAMOKU010000025.1 coordinate 24,329, forward strand.
TTGATAATCATGTTATTTTTTTATTATTTTTATCCAACTGAATAACTGAAATTTAAATAAAATTTTTGACCTTTGTAAGGCTGCAAAAAAGTTGAAGATAAAAACGCAAGATTTAAACGAACGTTTTTTACTGGCGTTTTATATAAATAACATCTTAATAATCAATGATATGAGATCAAAAGGTTTTAAAGCGAAATTTATGATGGCATTTTGGGGCTTGTTCGTTGAAGCTCATTATATTGCTGCGGCCAATGATACAATGGAGGGCTCTCAAGGAATTCTACCTTTTATCATTTTACTGATAGTGTCCATATGTGTAATAGCTTTTTTGAGTTATTATATGTATAGGTTGAAGAAAGAGTATATTGCCAAAGATGGTGAGCTTATGGCGAGAAACGATGAGCTTCTTCGGTCTGTCGATGCGTTAAGCGTAAAAAATCGGGAGATCCAACAAATGTTGGTCAATAAAATCCGTGAGACTGATAATTGGAATAGGGATAATGAGGTAGAACGGGAGGATTTGAAAAAGCGCCTTGAGGAAATGGAAAAGCTCCATAATTCGTTTTTTGTTGAAACGATTCATGAAATGCGTACTCCACTATCGCTTGTGCTTGGTTCGTTGAGTGAGTTGTTGCAACGTAAAAATGATATTGACTCTAGTGAAGCGACTCAATTATTGTCTGCTTACCGTAATACCTTGGCTCTTCAAGACCTTATCGAGCAATTGCGAAATACCCGTCATGGAGATGACGTGGCAAACCATCTTCGGATAGCTCGTTATGACATGATCAGTATAACAAAGCAGATTTGTGATTTATTCGTGGACTGGATAGCCATGAATAATGTGGAATTTCATATTAATACCCAAACCTCTGTTCTTTGGGTCTGGATAGATCGTCGGAAGATGGAGTTTGCCTTGCGTGTACTTTTATCTAATGCGTTAAAAAATACCTACCGCTTTGGAAAGATCTCGATCAATATTTCCGTGGTGCGCTCGAATGGTAAGGCTTATTGTTCTTTCTCTATCCAAGATGATGGGTTAGGAGAAAGCGAAAGTACCCGTTTGGGTTTGAAACAGATCGTGGATATGACAGAATCTTCCGGCGCTATTTTCGAAGGAATTTCATCGGAGGACGAGACGGGAACCCAATATACGATATTGATTCCATTGGGGAGAAGCCATTATATGGAACGTGCCGTGGAATTCATCGAGCCGGATGGTGATCTGGTAAAGCTGAATGAGATGCAGAAGGAGGAGATTGCCGAGTTGATCCAAGTTGTTCCGAAAAAGAAAGAGACCGGGAAGAAAATGTTGGTGATTGATGACAGTGATCAGATCCGTTGGTTCCTGCGTCATGTTTTTGCCAGTGAGTATCATGTTTCGGAAGCTCATAATGGCCAGGAGGGTGTAGAGATCGCGCGAGTTGAACGGCCGGATTTTATTTTATGTGACGTGATGATGCCCGTTAAAGATGGGCTTGCTACCTGTCGTGAAATCAAAGGCATCCCAGAATTAGCGCAAGTGCCGGTTGTCTTGCTAACCGCAAAGGTAGAGAGTGAGGATGTTATAGCCGGCATTGAATGTGGCGCCGATGATTATATAACCAAGCCATTCGATGTAGAGGTGTTACGAAGTAAGGTAAACAGTTTATTGAAACGTAGGGATGAGATGAGACGTTTCTATACGTCGAATCCTGTAGGTGCGCATCCCGAGGGAGAGAAAACGGTAAAGAAAGATGATTCCCCTTCCAATCTTTTTATGGATGCGGTTATCTCAACGATCGAGAAACATTTGGATGACCCTAGTTTTGAGGCAAAGATTTTGGCGGATTCTTTAAACATGAGTCTCCCTACATTATATAGAAAGATAAAACTCTACTCGGATAGTAGTATATTGGAGCTTACCCGTATGGTACGTTTGAAGAAAGCCGCCGAGCTGATCAGTATGCAGCGATACTCTATCCAAGAGGTTTCGGAAATGGTCGGCTTCAACGATACCGCCACTTTCCGTAAGCGTTTTACGGAACAATACGGCGTCACCCCTTCACAGTATCTGCCGGGTAAGAATTAATCGTTTTGCCATTTCCCGAATAATCGTCGGGGAATGGCAAAATTTTTTATTTGTTTTTTGAAACGATATTTTTCAACCTCTTTTTGATAGCCTTACAACGGTGCTAATCAGCCCGAAAATATCCCGAATGAAAATTTATAGTTTTACCTCTTATTTATGAAAGTAACACCTATTTACTTTTTTTTATCGTCCAAATACCTTTGCAATGTCATTAACGAACAACAGATTGGTCATGGGGAAGATTTGAACAAAGAGTTCTTGTTATGTGACTGAAAATGTAAAAAGTGATTGAGAAAGAAAGGTTTATATAAAAGATTTATTAACTCATAAAATTATATGTATATGAAACTTAGAAATTTATTATTCGGGACAATGATCGCTTGCGCGTTTGCGGCGTGTTCAAACGAGGATGATCCTATCCCTAGCGTGGATCCGACACCGGAGACAGGGATTGCGGATCTTACAGTTGTGGTAAAGAATTTGGCAAAGAATACACAGACAAAAGCTGCTGATGATTCTAATGCTAAAGAGGGCGAAACTGCGATTCACAATTTGTTTGTGGTACTTTATAATGAGGATGGGACATTCTTGCAAGTTAGTGATATTACTGCTAATAAGGATGAAGAGCAAACTAATTCAAACAATGAGATTCAGTTTAAGGGATTAAAGGCTGGTGCTTCTTATCGTGCGTTGGCTTTCGCTAATGTCCCCAAAGAGGCTCTTACTGCAACTGCTAACTCTTTTGATTTGACATCTGCTTACTATGTCTTAACCGGAGCAGAAGCGAATGGATTGCCTATGAGTAGTGGAATTAGTCCAGTATTCACTCTTGCTGAAGGTGAAAATTATTATGGTTACTCAAACGCTACAGGAGGAAACAGTATTGAATCTGGAAAACCTTTAGGATTAATTAGAAATGTGGCTCGTGTGGAATTGAGTGCTCTTTCTTTGGATATGACTCAAGTCAAGGTTAATAATAGTCAAAAATACAAATCAGGAACAATTAAGTTTGTGCCTAAAGATGTTTTTGTATTACATGGTCGTAAAAAAGCGAATGTGGCAGACCAAAGCATAAGTAATACTGCGTGGTTCAATCTGCCAGATAAGGTTTGGGGTAATATTGCCGCTACTTATGAAACAGCTAATAGAGATGATTATTATTCCGGAACCAACTCTAGTAACTCATTCGGTCGTTTTGCTGGAACTGTCGATGCTACTAATTATATAAAGGTATTGAGCACAGCAGAAACAACATATACTCAGAATTGGGATGGTACTGCTATTACTGGAAGTAAAGCAATTACTCTTGCTAATTCTTTATATTTTTATGTGTTGCCTAATGATCAGACAAAAGCGGCCAGAGAACAAGAAGATCCGGAAGAAGAAGGCCCGGCTTTCGTCTTGGATAAAACAACTTTGGCATCCGAATTGGTAATCAGTGGTGAAGTTTATATAAAAGCTATAATGAACGATAACACATCTTGGACATTCGGCGAAGAGAGTACTCCTGTATTGCGCTATTGGCCGATAAAGATTGGTATCGATGGATTAGATAGTGAAGACACATATTATGGTCAGGTACATAGAAACGTGGTTTATAACATTTCTGCTACTATCGCAGGTAATGGTTATGCAGATCCTACTCTTCCTAAGGAGGATCCTACAGCCGACTTGTTTGTAAAGACAATGGTTATGAACTGGGGTACAGCCACTCAAGCTCCTGTTATCGAATAATACTTATTCTTTGAATAATAATCAAAAGGCATTCTCTATCAACAGGGAATGCCTTTTGTTATAATATATCAATGTCCGTTGGCTGAATTAGAAAGTTAAAAGATTTATGTTTAAGAAGTTGTTCTCCCCGGACACGCACCAGACATCGTTCTATGTGTAGAGAATCTAAATCATCTACCATATCTACCATTACTTATGTAATCTTTTGATTGTAAATAATTTATCTTATGGTGGTAGATAGTGAACATCTACCACTACAAATTTCGATCTACCATCATTAGGTTACCGGAAAGATTAGCACGAACAATTACCACTAACGATAAATAATGTATAACATCCTGTATTTCAATAAATAATAGTTTTTGCATAGAAAAACAAAAGTTTTGCTATAGAGAAACTTTTGTTTCTTTAGTATGAAATAAAAGTTTCTTCAGTATGAAACCACTAACTTCACCTATTGAAACTCTTATTGGCTTTAATCCCTTTGTCTGTCTCTTATAAAATCGTATAATACTAAATATACGAGTCCGCAAGCTTGGGAAGTGATTTTTTTGCGTTTCCCATTAAAACATGGTAGATGCAGAATGAAAATTGTAGATGTTATTCCATCTGCAACCACTATATAACATATTTATTTACAATAAGTATGAGGTTGAATTGTAGATATTGTAGATATTCTCATGAAATAATATTCCGGCTCTTAGGTTCAAGACATATGGGATCGCCATCATAAGGAAAAGATAGTAAATTTTGTAGTCTCCGGATCAATTTATAACCAGAATTATACATGCAAAAAAGGCACTCCCGATAAAAGGAATGCCTTTTGGACGTTATTCAAAGAATAGATATTATTCGACAACTGAAGATTGATTTGCGCTACCCCAATCAAGAACCTTTGTCTTAACAAACAACTCAACAAAGTCTGTTGGAGGAACAGTAGGATCATCATATCCTCTACCGGCTAAAGTTGCGTCAATACTGTAAATTATATTACGATGGATCTTTCCATCCTTTAAATACTCAGCCGTAGCTGCTGCCATTTCATTCGTCGCAGCAATTTTAATAGGCCAATATGCTGTTTTCTCCGCATAGTTGTATACTGCATCACTTCCGCTCTTTTTAGCATTTTCGAGCTTATAAGTACCTTTAACTACAATTTCAGTTGCAAGATCCTCTGGTTTGAAATTTTCAGCACCATTCATTTCACGAGCAGCCTTAACTTGGGGATTTTCGAACACATAGAATTTAGGGGCGATTGTGATAGTCGCAGACACACCATCTTCAGTTGCGATATTCTGTACCAATGCGGTGGTTGGTAAACTGGCCTTGTATCCTTCAATAATAGAACCTCTCATATTCGTAAACATAGCGTCATCATTCACGAAATCTCCTCTATAACCTGAAGCATAATCTGTAGCATTAGCAGCATAAGTTGCGGACACATTACCCCATACGGTATTGCTAACGACATTCCACCAGCTATTGCCATTACCCATATCTGCTGCATTGGACTTCGTCCGCCCATGCATGATGAATACACATTCTGGTACAATCGTCGCAATTCCTTCAACGTATACATCTTTTGCAGCTCTAGTCATGTCTAAGCTAAGTCCCGTAAAATCAATGCGCGCTACATTTCTTATCAAGTACAAGGGATCTGCTACAAGAATATGTTCACCTTCTCCCGCTGTTTTAGTATATCCATAATAGTTTTTACCTGCTTGTAAAGTGAATGGATCAGACAAACCACTACTCATTGGTAAATAGTTTTCTGCGAATCCGGCAGCTGGCATCGTATATACAGGAGATACAAAGTTGTCAATTGTTGTACCAGCCAGTGAGATTTCAGGCATATTAGCAAATGCGATAGCACGTAATTGCGCACCTTCTGTCAGTCCGGCAAATTGAACCTCATCATTATCCGCAGCAGCATCCTCATTGGCAATATCAGAAGTTGAAGCGACAAGCGCTCCAGTTTCAGCATCATAAAGAGCAACTGTTAAGTTTGTAATTTTAGCTTCATTTTCAGTCTGTGTCCCCTCCGCTGCAGCTTTAGTCAAACTTCTAGCCACATTTTTCACAGAAATAGTCAGTGTTGCGTTATTTTCCCCTGTTTGCGGTTGATCCGGTCCTACGATAGGATCATCCTCGTTTGAACACGCCGCGAACACGCAAGCGATCATTGTCCCGAATAATAAATTTCTAAGTTCTATTGGGGAATGGTTATAGGGGGTTGTTCTTTAGTTGATTAGGCTTTTGTTGTGTGAAGGGAAGTAACAACTCAGTAGTATTAATTACCCTCAACGTTACTTCTTTAATCGAGGTTTTTATTACATTTGCCGTATGATCTCCCGTCAGGGCGAGACTCCGTTGGAAAAAACAATTTATGTATTGAAGAATATGAATCTATTTGATATGTCCCCATTTAAAGAAAAAGAGGCATACTTCCGACGCTTGCTCGACGTAGCGAATGTGAATGCCTTGTCCCCCAAGGAGCGTGCGACGTACGATGAGAATCTGAAGATCTACCGTGACTGGAAGGCCACGATGGAGTATGCCGTGGAGGAGGCGGAAACAAAAGGTAAAGCAGAAGGTGAGCGTTTGGCTACCCTTCGCAACGCTCGTAACATGAAGAAAGCCGGTGTCGATCTTTCATTGATCGCCGAATGCACGGGGCTTTCGTTGGAAATAATACAAAGTCTTTGATCAGATTGGCCGGTTGCGGACTGAACCTATAGCGGATGACACGGATCAAGAAGGATACTTCTCTGAAAGATCCGTGTCATCCGAATCAGAAGTAATATCCGTCTCATGCGTCTAACACCCCATTAAACCGGTCTATTGCCTGTCTTTTACTAGCATCGATGATTTTTGCGTATACTTGTGTGGAGATGATGTTCTTGTGTCCTAGTAATTTACATACTGTATACAAGTCAATGCCAAGAGCTAGTGAAAGAGTGGCGAAAGTATGGCGGCTTACGTGGAAAGTGATAGGCTGTGCAAGGAAAAGCGGACAGGTGAAGATAAAACATAAATCGTTTGAAATGAGCTTTGTTTCAGCATTCTGCCAAGTGGAGAAAATGCAAATAATAACGGAATATTGAGGTTGTTCAGTTACCAAACCGTTAGCCGGGCAGTTACCGAAACAGGAATAGGTAACGGCAGGCAATGAAAAGAAATCCTCACCGTTTTGTTTGCGCTCATACACAATGTTTTGCATATCAAGGAACGCTTATACGGCAAGTAATTTTGCACTAAAAAATATAAGCGTATGAAAGTAGAAAAATTCAAGGTGTTGCTCTACCTCAAAAAGAGCGGACTGGACAAATCGGGAAAGGCTCCCATCATGGGACGCATCACGGTAAACCGCACAATGGCACAGTTCGGATGCAAGCTGTCCTGCACTCCCGGATTATGGAATCCCCGTGAAAGCCGTCTGAACGGCAAGAGCAAGGAAGCGGTGGAAACCAATGCCAGGATTGAAAAACTGCTGTTGGCGGTGAACGCCGCATTCGACAGCCTTGTGTCCCGTAAGGTCGGTTTTGACGCCACCGATGTGAAAGACCTTTTTCAAGGCAGCATGGAAACGCAGATGACCCTCATGAAAATGACAGATGCAATCTGTGACGACATTAAGGCACGTATCGGCATAGACCGTGCGAAAGGGACTTATCCCGGTTATCACTATATGCGGCTGACACTCGGGGAGTTCATCGAAACCAAGTACAAGGTCAAGGATTTGGCTTTCGGACAATTGACGGAACAGTTCATTCACGACTATCAGGCCTTCGTCACGGAAGATAAAGGCTATGCGATAGATACCGTCCGCCACCACCTTGCCATCCTGAAGAAAACCTGCCGCCTTGCCTACATGAAAGGGTATTCCGAGAAATGCCATTTTCAACATTTCGCTCTGCCTCGGCAATCAGAAAGGACTCCACGGGCATTGAGCCGCGAATCGTTCGAAAGAATCCGTGACGTGGAAATACCGCCATACAGGAAGACGCACATACTGGCACGCGACCTTTTTTTGTTTGCCTGCTACACGGGCGTGTCATACGCTGATGTGGTTTCCATCACGGACGAGAACCTGTACATGGACGAGAACGGGGCGTTATGGCTGAAATACCGCCGGAAGAAAAACGAACATCGGGCGAGCGTCAAACTACTGCCTGAAGCGTTGGCACTGCTTGAAAAATACAGGGATGAAACACGGGAGACGCTTTTTCCGATAATCCACCACCCGAACATGAAACGGCACATGAAAGCGTTGGCTGCACTGGCAGGCATCAAGGATAACTTGTGCTATCATCAGGCGCGCCATAGTTTTGCTTCGCTGATAACACTCGAAGCGGGTGTGCCGATAGAAACCATCAGCCGGATGTTGGGACATTCCGATATTTCCACCACTCAGGTCTATGCCCGTGTCAGTCCGAAAAAACTTTTCGAGGATATGAACAAGTTCATAGAAGCGACTCAAGATTTCAAACTAACCCTATAAATCAAATAACGATATGCGAAGCACATTTTCATTATTGCCATACATCAACCGTAGCAAGGTAAAGGCTGACGGAACGACTGCCGTACTCTGCCGTATAACCATTGACGGAAAACAGACTGCCATAAGCACAGGTATCTATTGCCGCCCGGAAGACTGGAACAGAAAGAAAAACGAGATAAAGACCATCAGGGAGAACAACCGCTTACGGGAATACCTGCGTCTGATGGAAGAAGCCTACTTAGAGATATTGAAATCGCAAGGCATGGTCAGTGCGGAGATACTGAAGAACCATATCGCCATGAATAATATTCATCCGACCACCCTCCTGCAAATGGGGGAATGGGAAAGGGAGCGGTTAAGGAAACATTCTGCAGAAATAGATTCAATATCTTCCTACCGCCATTCCATGTACTATCAGAAGTACCTGACGGATTATCTTGCGTCTTTTGGAAAGAAGGACATCGCCCTTGAAGAAGTGACGGAAGATTTCGGCAAATCTTACAAGGCATATCTTAAGAAATGCAAGAATTTCGGGGCTTCCCAGACCAACAAATGCCTATGCTGGCTGAACCGTCTGCTTTATTTGGCTGTCGATAAAGAGATTATCCGTGTGAATCCCTGCGAGGATCTGGAATACGAACCAAAGCCGGAAGCAAGGCACAAGTACATCAGCCGTGAGGAGTTCAAGAGAATCCTTGCCACCCCGATGTATGATAAGCGTCAGGAGCTTGCAAGACGGGCATTCATCTTTTCCACACTGACGGGATTGGCGTATGTGGATATAAAGCTTCTGCACCCGCATCATATCGGACGCAATGCAGAAGGCAGATGTTACATCCGCATCAACCGCAAGAAAACAAATGTGGAGGCGTTCATCCCCCTGCATCCCATAGCGGAGCGGATATTGTCACTGTACAATACGACCGATGACGAACAGCCCGTATTTCCTCTTCCGAGCCGTGATGCCCTCTGGTTTGATATCCACGAGATGGGTGTTATCATAGGCAAAGAGGAAAATTTGAGCTATCATCAAAGTCGGCACAGCTTCGGAACATTCCTGATTTCGGCGGATATACCTATCGAAAGTATTGCCAAGATGATGGGGCATTCCAATATCCGGACGACACAGGGTTACGCACGGATAACCGATGATAAAATCTCAAAGGACATGGACAAGCTGATGGAACGCAGGAAAATACAATCTATCGGCGAAAAGACAGATAACAATAAGTAAACAGTATCAATTCAGTACATTATGGACAGAGGAATAATAACAATCAGTGAAACGGGTACGGTCACGATGCCGACCGTATCCGTATGGATGACGCAACAAGAGATAGCCGACCTGTTCGGGGTGTTCTCATGCGATGTCCGCAAGGCGATTCATGCCATCTACAAGAACAAGGAACTGAATGAACTTGATACAATGAAGTATCTCAGGCAACCGGATGGCATCAGTTATGACGTTTATGATATTGAAATGGTTATAGCCGTTGCATTCAGGATATGCAGTAAAGAGAGTGTCTTGTTCAGACGGTTTATAATAAATGAAATTAGCACCATTAAGAAAGCTACACCGATTACACTATTTGTTGCCAGTGTCAGAGGTAATAACCGATGGTATAGTTGAGGCTTATTCCATCAGCCACTCGTTCCCGATACACGGATGCAAAGGTAGCGTATGGCTTGATGGCAGCAGCAAGGTCAGGCGGCAGAGCCGTTTCGGGCAGAATCTTCCTCCTGCGGAGCGTATTCAACCCGAAAACCTTGCCATTGCCTGCCATACGCTTGAAGAGCATCCGGCAACGGAAACAAGTGACTGATGGGGAATCAGAAGAAAAAAGAGAGGAACGGCTTACAGACGAAGCTGGATTTTGACGCTCCGTCCGTAAACCGTTCCTTTCTCTTTTTGCCGAAAGTCCGTTGCTGACGCAATCACAGGGCAGACGGCAAACTGCGCTCCTTCAAGAAAATCAGGTTGCCGTCTGTCGGTAAGCGGAGCGGTAGCCGCCAGCAAGCATCCTTTCGATGTCCGATTCACGGTAGAGAATTTTGCCGCCTAACTGGATATAGGCTATGCGTCCTTCGTTTCGATAGTCCTGAAGTGTCCGGCGGCTCACTTTCAGCCGTGCCGACACTTCCTTGTCAGTGAAGAAACGCTCTCCGTTCAGTGTCGGGCGGTAATTGGCGGTCAGATGCTCAAAGTTGTCCAAAAGACGGTCGAGACTGCCCATGAAGTGGATTATCCACTCGTTGTCCTTGTTTATCAGTTCATTCATGTTACTTTGGATTTAGTGGGTATTGTTAGTTTACTTCGTTCATTTCATCAAGTTTATATAGTTCTTCCTTTGAACTTTGCTTCCTTGCGCCTGTCCTCCACAACGGAAACAATGCGCTGTACATCATCGGGACGGTAGTAGGTCTTGTGGTTTATCTGAGAGTAAGCCAGCGTTCCATTGTCCCGAAGCGTCTGCAATGTGCGTGGACTGATGTTGAGCATCCGGCAAACGTCCTGATTGTCCATCCACTCGCCCATCTTCTTTTCTCCGTGCCGCCGACAGATGGCATCCATGCGACTGACGAAACGGTCGAACTTGGCGACCATCGCCTCAAAGGTCTTTCTTTCAATTGATACGATTTCCATATACAATACTTTTTTATTGTTACTGTTTCTTTTGCCACAAAGGAATATATAATCTGTTATCCGGCAATGGATTTCCCGGAAGTGGAAGCATGTGGCACAGGTTGGTAGAGGTTGGCACAGATTGGGACTATATTCTTAATTCCGGAAATCAGGAATGTGGCAAGAGAAAAAACAAGGGCTTAATTCAAACCTGACTGTGATTGCACCTTTGTTCTTCCGGTTATTCATATCCGGCAAATCTGTGAAGTTCTCACCAATATCTCTATCATCATAAAGCAAAGTCTCACAATATTGCCTAATCGAATCCAAGTTATTGACTGACTGTACTAAAACATCTTACTTTGCTTGCAACAATCGGTCGAGGTACTGACCAAGACCACAGTAATAACTTAATCAACCTGTTTTATGACAATGAAAAGAGAACCAAGTATCAGTGAGCAGCAGGCTCGTGAAATCGTGGAAAGAATGGGACGCAGGGAATCCCGCAGTGAGAAGTCTATGGACGACTTCTACAGGAACGTCGGGCTGGACCCGGAACAGCTGGCACAACCCGGCAAGACCGTCACGAAAAAAGCGGAAACAGCTACGGCGGATGAACCGTCAGGCGGAACACCCGAAGATATGGCAGTGCCGCAGAAGCGTGCCAGCAGCAAGCAACGCAGGCTGTCGCTGGACGAGTACCGTACCACTTACCTGCGAGTACCCAAAATAACCGACCGAAAGCCTGTGTTCGTCAGCGGTGAGGTGCGTGACCAGCTGGACGGGATTGTCCGCCGTCTCGGCGGGCGTGGCATGAGCGCATCGGGACTTATTGAGAACCTCGCCCGCCTGCACCTTGAAACCTACCGGGAGGATATCGAGCAGTGGCGCAAACTCTGAGCGGATTACGGTAGAACCGGTCAAGCCGGTGAATACACTCCATCGGTTTGACCGATATTCCAAATGAGTTATTATACTCACAAACCAATCCGACAAGTGGAGGATTCTTGTGTCCTCAAAGACACAGCAAGATATATTTTCAGTTACCCGAATAATTCTAAGTAACTGAAAACACCTTCACTGCCGTGGGCAGAATTATCCTCCGCAGTCGAATAATTTCGGGGTTCCTTAATCAAAGATTAAACAATGGACAAGCCATAAAATTGAAAGAATAAGAAGAATGAAAAAGAAGAGCAAGTACGGGAGAAATCCCAAATTGAATCCGAAGACACACTGTGTGATGGTGCGCTTCGATGATATGGAATGGAACAGGTTCCTGACGATGTACGAGGAATCACAGGTGTATGCGAAAGCCGTCTTTCTGAAGGCGCATTTCTTCGGACAGAAGTTCAGGGTACATAAAGTGGACAAAGCAATGTTGGAATACTGTACCAAGCTGTCCGACTTTCATGCCCAGTTCCGCGGCATAGGCACCAATTACAACCACGTCGTGAAGGAATTGCGCATCCATTTTTCGGAGAAGAAGGCGATGGCGTTGCTCTACAAGCTGGAGAAACATACCATCAACCTTGTGAAGTTGAGCCGGGAGATTGTGGAACTTTCAAGGGAGATGTATGCCAAATGGGAACAACAGAAGGAATAATTCCATACCACACTAAGCGCCCGCAGATACGCAGCCCGGTGAATGAACGATATCCGTATGGCAACTTCATTGCCGACCATATCATTGTCGAACGACCTGTGGGTCTGTTTAAGAATGAAAACCGTCCGAAAGGGATAAAAATATAACTTTTATTGTGGGCAGTAACGTTATTGTTTTCGTTACTGCCCACAATAATAATCCTTATCGCTTTTGGATATTGTGCTGATAGAAGTTGGTACAGACAAATTTAATAAAATAGTACAAAATGCAATGCAATTCTTTATGCGTTGCACACTTGATTTCCTATTTTGCAGAATTGCAGAGACATGTTTTTCTATCATCTTCTTGCACATCTGTTTGTATGGGAATATGTCTGATTCTTAATATCATATACGAAATTATTGCAACAACCAAAGCAAATACGGCAATACCTATAAATGACACATGTAAACCATAGCGTTTTCCTATGAATCCGATTATAACCGGACCAAGGAGTATGCCAGAATATCCAAGGGCATTAATAAAGCTAATAATGTTGTGTATTGCCATCCCTTTTATGTGGACCGCGAAGGAAACCAATTGAGGGACTACATTGGCGGCACCGCAACCGACCATTGCAAAGCCAACGGCAGCAGCCACGGCACTATCAACTAATACTATTGTCATGAAACCGACAGCAATAAGCAATGCTCCTCCGGCCACAACAACCCTTTGTCCTAATTGATCAACTATTTTGTCACCGCATAGTCTCATAATTGTCATTGATACAGCAAAAGCTGTGTAGAAAAATCCTGCCATAGACATACTAATTCCACGCTCTTGACTGACAAATATTGCCGACCAACCCATTACAGCACCCTCTGAGGCATACATGATAAAGCACAATAATCCAACCACGATAACCGTAGGAGGAATATATAATCTGCTTTTCCTTGATTTCTCAACCGGTGAGTCAGACACAAATTCTTCTTTTGATAATAAATAACTACATTTGAACACCAGCGCAAGCAATATGAACACCATACAAATAACGACAGCCCATTTAGGCATGAGTCCCAAAGTAAACAGCACGCTCATCGCTCCGGCACCAATCAGTGTGCCCAACGAATAGCCGCCATGAAAACCAGACATAAGATGCTGTCCCGTCATGCGCTCGATGGTAACGCCATTCATGTTTGCCGCAACATCAATGGTGATGGTACAACTTCCAAAAACCATAAGCATCACGCCTGTCAGCCATATATTTATAAGCAGGCTTATTGCTAACAATGCGAAAGCCATCAGCAATCCCGAAACATAAACCACCTTCTTTGCGCCAAAACGATTTACAAGAAAGCCAGAAAGCGGAAGTGCGCAGATAGAGCCAAATCCACTGCACAGCATAAGTAGCCCAAGAGTACCCTCGTCTATTGCAAAAGAACTCTTGACGTATGGTACAAGCGGTGCCCACGCAGCCTCGAGAACCCCTATTATCATAAAGGCAACACGATTGGAAACAAGCAAATGTTTATGTTGGTTATGAGGAATATTCATCTTAAACTAATAAAAAAGACATATTGCAACATCATATTGAAAATGAAATAAAAATTCACTTCTTTGAAGAATTTACCCCCCGCAACAGTTGTCTGTGGCAGGGGTAATCTTTCTATTTGGGCATCATGAACTTCATTTCCTTTGGATTACAGCTTACTTGTTTGCAGTCTGTTTGAATCCTGTGTCTTCTGCTGACCAAGACTTCCATTTGCACTCCCCGACTTCCATTTCAGAGAACTGTGCAGTGAATGAATGTTCAACCGGGCTTGCCGCATATATTCCAAACGAGATCTCTCCATCACCTTTGTCTAAATGGAATGTACGCATCTGGTGGAAAGTGATACCGTCAGTACTCGTTTCTATATAATAGTCGCTTTCTCGGCGGCTAAGACGATACCACATTTCCTTTATTGAAGAGGGTATGTCATGTGTGGCCCAGTCGGAATATCCGTTATTTGTCACCACACTGCCCAGTCTTTGATATTCCTCGTTCTCGTATTCAATTGACGCCTTCATCCAGTTATCACTATCAAGATAGATTGCGATACCGCATTGGTCAAACAAGGCAGAACTGTTGAACGATGTCTTTACGGTGAAAGAAAAGAATTTGTCAGAGGTTTTCATTTGCAGCACCGGAGCATTGTCATTGCTAAACCCATAATAGGTGCGCTGCCACAGATCGGTATGAGGTTCTGAAACGATTGTGATCAAGGAGTCTGTGATAGTATATTGTTTTGGTTCACGGATCCAAAACAGGTTTTCCGCCACAAATGGCTTTAAGGTTGTGTCTTTTACTTCCATATTCGATTTGTTTGTTGTAGCATATTGTTGTTTCTGCTCATTTTGACAAGATGACAAGGCGCATGCAAGCAGTGACAATGCTATGATAAATTGATTTCTGTTCATTGTTTATAAAATCTGATTATAGTGTAAAATAAGGGCTTTATTCCTCGTTTAGTTTGCCTATGCGGAAATCGGGAACAACCTCTTGCTTAAGCGATACTTCCGTGAAATAGCAGGTGTGTTCATTGTCTTTAGGACTTTGGGAACTCAAGCCAAGAAGTAACTTTTCAGGAAAATCATTCCTGTAGAGACGAGCCATGTGCCATATTTTCCCATCTTCTGAAAAATAACTGCCAAGAGTGGTGCCATCGGAGGATAATCTCATATAAACATGCGGACCTATAATTACCTGATGATTATTGTCATCGGAGGTACCTATTGTGCGAACCGACACCACTCGATGGTCACCATATTCATCCTGCTCGAAACATAGTTTTTGACAATGCGTGTCATTCTCGTATGCGTATAACACACCAGCAGAATATGTTCCGGTTTTAGTAAAGTTCGGCTGTACTTTAGCCGTGAAAGTGAAAGGTTTGGTGTTGTCAACCTCTGTGAAGATGACCGCAGAGTTATTGACTACGCTTCCATCCGGGGAACGGAAATAATCAGTTTGAGGACCGGCCACAAATTTGAGCGTGTCGCCAAGAAGTGTGATGCCATTCTCTCCGCCGTTTTTCGACTTTGTAAAACGAATTCCTCCTACATTGATGTCGCATGTGGCGAGTTCAACGTTTTCTGTTGTAGCTTTCTTGTCAGAATTTCCCGCTTTTTTCTCTGGTTCTTTCTGGGTGCATCCAGCCATTACAAGACTTGCAATGATTGCGATAAATACTAATTTTTTCATTATGATATTGATTTGATTATTATTAAATTGCAATTTCCTTGTGATTTATTTGCGGTTGCAAAGTTAGATAGAACAAAAGATGTGCACAATACTGATTTCTAACCAATTTTCGCATCAATAGCAATAGGAATTAGCTATTATTTGTTGAATATCAATCCTCTACGGCCTACTACCAACGAATTATCAGGAACATCTTGGGTTATGGTACATCCATGTGACATGACACAACCATTACCAACACTAAAGCTACCCGCGACAATTATAGTTCCTGTACCAAAAACACAACGATTGCCTATTCTTGCTCCCGGAAACAAAATAAGTTCTCCTCCTATGATATTATTATCTCCGATATAGATGTCATCACCTACTCCTGTGCAATAAATAGAAGCTCCGTGTGTAAGAGAAACGCCTTTACCAAAATGAATTGGCACAGAACTAAAAATACGTTCACATTCATTTTGCAGAACTGTTATGCCTGCTTCCAATTCTAATTTACCAGCAAATTGATTCATCTTTTTCGCTTTTATATGCCCGCAAAATTACGAACCAATAATAACTGGTACAACACTGATTTTTAACCAATCATAAAGCAAGAGGGCTCATTAAATAAGATTCATTCTTAATGCGATTTCTACAGCAGCCGCAGTATTAGCGACTTTTAATGAAGCTAAAATATCCTGACGATGGCGATTAACGGTATAAACGGAAATATTTAGGTTGTCTGCAATCTGTTTACTGGGCACCCCTTTCGCTATTAGTGATAGTATTTCAAGTTGTCGCCGACTAAGGATTTTTCGGTCGCATGCTTCGTACACGTTTCGTCTAACGGTTTCTCCTGTCACGAGATTTACAATAATACCGTCTTGTTTGTTATGAGAACCAAAGTATGGAGAATAAGTGCATAGACCGAGAATGACACTTCCACCGTTGCTACAACTAAAATATCTCGTTGTATGTAATATTTTTATTGTCTCATTACTCCCTGTCCGATAGAAACTGATTATACACGAAGCCGAGAAATTTGTCTTTTCATTTATGGGAAGTTCTTTTATAAAGTTGAAGAAACGAAGTTCGAGTATATGACGTTGAATAAGCTCTTCTTCATTCGCGTGGCTGAAAACAGTATTTTCAAAGGCGGATGTATGGTCAACCATATATTCCGGGAAGTCCATTATAGTTTGACCGAATCTGCCAGAATATATATGACATTCGTTGTTTTGAAAATCTGACACAACTGCTATACCTTCTGTTGCAAGAGCATAACCATTTGCGCACGCTCTTGCTTGAGCAAGCATAAATTCTTTATTTTCAGTATCTTCAAACTGCTGCTCAGTCAGAAGTGATTTTAGTTGATGTTCCTGTTCCATAGTGAATTGGTTAATTTTCACCATTGCGGGATTGCGCCAATAGTCCTAATTTTGCCACAAAATTACGAATAATAAATGATTCAAAGATGAAAAGAACCGTTTTATATGGAGCATTTCTTGTTGGAAGCCTCTCTTTAGCTGCATGTCAGCAGCACAAAGAGTCCAAAACAAGTGAACCGGATTTGACCGGTAAAGTGGCTGAAACAAGCCAAATCACAGACTGTGAGATAAAAGTGGGAGATGTCACTTTTACCAAATCCATCAATGGCGCAGATACATGTGTAACTATACTTACAGACGGAGGATTGAAATTCAGCTGCCCCGAAGGACTTGATTTCTTCTGTGATCCTAATGAAGGTAAGCTGTCCAACAATACACTGCCCGTATTGCTGATTCCAACGGACAATACCAAACCGTTCACGTTGACAGCCAAAGTAACTCCTGAATTCACCATTGAGGGACTTTACAATGCCGCCGACCTCTTTGTGTATGTCAACGATACACTTTGGCAGAAACTTGCCTTTGAGCAGGATGAATATGGCAACCACCGCATCGTGACGGTACGAACACAAGGTACATCCGATGACAACAACCATGATAAGATAGACACAAAATCGGTCTATATGAAAATATCTTCCGATACTCGGACTATCGCCAGCTACTATTCATTAGATAAAAAAGAGTGGCATATGGTGCGTCTGTACCGTAATGAATATCCCGATCAAATATATCTCGGCATCAGTAGCCAGTGTCCGCAACATGGAGGATGCACAAGCCTCATCGAAGATATAACTATCAGCCATGACAACGTGGGTGATTTCCGTATGGGTGAATAAATAAAAGTAAATAATATGAACAAGCGAATATTGATTTTAACCGGCAGCCCACGACGGGGAGGTAACAGCGACCTTATGGCGGACGCTTTTGCGAAAGGAGCATCCGAAGCGGGCAACATTGTTATGCGGTTCGATACTGCGCATAAACATATTCAAGGATGCAGAGCTTCCGATAATTGTTTCAGCAAGGAGAATAAAGCCTGTATTTTTAATGATGATTTCAATGAATTGGCATCTTTGATGGCAGAAAGTGATGTCATCGTATTCTGCACACCTCTTTATTGGTACTCGTTTCCTGCCCAGATAAAAGCAGCCATAGACAAGTTTTATTCTTTCATCATAGGTAAAAAAGATGTGCCTATTAAGGAATGTATGCTTCTTTCGTGTGGAGAATTGGAAGACCCTCATGTTTTCGATGGCATAGTGCGTTCCTTTGAACTCATTGCACAAGATAGGGGATGGAAAAACAGAGGCCATTATCTTGTAAATAGTGTCAATGAGAAAGGTGCAATTTTGAATACCGAACATCTACAAAAGATATATAATCTGGGGAAAGATTATGATTCCCCAATTGAGTTTTCTTGAGAACAATCGGAGCAAATTCGATTGCGACCGGGATAATCGGTATATAATTCAATACGCAAATTTATTTCATAATGAATTGGAAAGGTATTCTTATAACTTTGGTTTTCAGTATGGTGTCGTGGGGTACGCATGCTGAAAACCTCTTTGTCTCTTTACTGGGGAAGAACGAGGAGGAGGTTAATGAACGGCTCCAGCAAGTATGGAAGCATTTCTTTACACCGTCAGATTTGAACCGTTATGAAGCCGATGATGAAAAATCTGTTTATTACGAGGTCTCGAATAGTACAGCCTTTATTTTGGATACTGGCAACAACGATGTGCGCTCCGAAGGGATGTCGTACGGCATGATGATTAGTGTACAACTGGATCACCGTGAACAGTTCGATAAACTTTGGGAATGGTCGAAACGAAATATGGCATTTGCTCCCGATTCCAAATGGGACGGCTACTTCTGCTGGCAGTGCAAGCCCGACGGTACTAAGATTGGTGGAAGCAACGCTTCGGATGGAGAATTGTATTATGTTACTGCTTTGTTTCTTGCTTCAGAACGCTGGAACGAGCCTCGATACCGTGATGAAGCAAATAAAATATTGACCAAAGTCATGATCAAAGACGGTAGAGAGAGTGGAGTTTATAATCTTTTTGACCTTGACAATGGGCTTATAACTTTCGTTCCCGATCATGCGGGGCATAGTTTTACTGACCCTTCTTATATGCTTCCAGCTTTTTTAGACAAATGGGCACGTACAGCATCTGCCAATCGCTCATTTTGGGAAAAGGCTGCTACGGCAAGCCGCCAGCATCTAATCGCATCAGCCCACCCGGTTACCGGTCTCTATCCCGACTACAGTCGGTTTGACGGCAGAGCTTATGCTTGGCGTCATGCCGCTTATGATACCTCCATTTATATGTTCGATGCCATCCGTTGTCCCATAAACGTAGGTATGGATTATTATCTGTGCGGAAAGGATTGCCACAGACAGAAAGCAGTGATGTACCGTCTTCTTACATTCTTTAAGAACGATGGCTTCAAGCATGGTCATTTCACGCTTGATGGATCCAAGGCTTTCGGACAATACACTTGTGGCATGGCTGGTGCCAATGCCGTAGGAGCCATAACCCTTGCCCAGTCAAATATTCCCGAATATCGCGAACTTGCTCGTGAGTATGTTCAACGCCTATGGGATGTAAAACCGCCGACAGGCAAGTTCCGATATTATGAAGGTTTGGTCTATTTTCTTTCTATGCTACACGTATCAGGACGTTTCTCATTGGACTTCTGACATCAAAATAGATTATAAAAACTCACTATCAAGTGATATTGTTATCTGCCTACGCAATGACAAATATTCATTTGTAGCAAACTTATCAATTTATACAGGGATAAATCTTATTCTATATAATAGGGAATTAGGTATATTTCAAAATCTGAACGAACGGGAGTTCACATATACCGCTGTCCCAGAACGCTTGCTTCTGTATGAAGCAATATACGGAAGTAGGTTACTGTATATTCCTTACATAAATTGATGACAATCTGACGAGTGAAGAATGTCTCATAGAATATACTTTCCTGCAAATAGAAAAGAGTTATAATCTGAGAAAAAGAATTTGAACTGTCAAAGGGAATAACATCAAAAAAATAATTTGAAATAGTATAGCAAAAAAGCTTCGAAGACCATACAGCCCGTAAGCCTATAAAGACCTACGGGCTGTATTATCAATAATCAATGGCAATAACGCATGAATCGACATAACGCTGAAACAAGACACTTCCGTATGCTGACTTCCATAGGCTATCTACTGATAGCTTTGCTGGTAGGCGGCATCATGTACACATGGCTTGGCGAATGGCGAGACATGGAGGGACTGGAAGCCAAAAACCGAGAGATCGATGAATTTCGAAAAGAGGTAAACAATATTCATATTCATTTGATAGAGTTTTCTTTATTAGGTGAAACGATATTGGAATGGGATGATGAAGATTTAGGACTTTACCATGCTCGGCGTATGACAATGGACAGTATGCTTTGTCGGTTCAAAGCTATCTATCCGGTAGAACGCATAGACAGTGTACGCCATTTTCTCGAAGACAAGGAACGGCAGATGTGCCAAATCGTTCAGATACTTGAACAGCAACAAGCCATCAACGATAAGATAACCAGTCAAGTACCTGTAATCGTGCAGAAGAATGTGCAGGAACAGCCCAAGAAATCCAAGCGCAAGGGTTTCTTAGGCATCTTTGGCAAAAAGGAAGAAGCGAAACCAACTGCGACTACTACGATGCTCCGTTCCCTTAATCGGAATATGATAGCTGAACAACAGGCACAAAGCCGCCGTTTGTCGGAACACGCCGATAGTCTTGCTACACGAAATGCGGAACTCAACAGACAACTGCAAGGACTGGTAGTTCAAATGGATGAGAAGGTGCAAGCAGACATACAGAAACGGGAAGCTGAGATAACAGCCATGCGGGAACAATCGTTTATTCAGATAGGTGGCTTGACAGGATTCGTTGTGTTGTTATTGGTAATCTCTTACATAATCATCCACCGAAATATCACCCGTATCAAACGGTACAAACGAGAAACTGCGGATTTAATAGAACAGCAGATACAGTCTATCAAACAAAACGAGGCACTGATTGCCTCTCGTAAAAAAGCCGTTCATACCATCACCCATGAATTACGCTCTCCACTGACGGCAATAACGGGTTATGCCGGACTGATGCGGAAAGACTGCAATACGGATAAAACCGGGACGTATATCCGAAACATTCAGGAATCTTCTGACCGCATGCGTGAAATGCTGAACACCCTGCTGAATTTTTTCCGGCTGGACAACGGCAAGGAGCAGCCGAATTTCTCTCCTTGCCGGATTTCGGCAATCACGCACATTCTTGAAACGGAGTTTACACCCATCGCCATGAACAAGGGGCTGGCTCTTACCATAACCAATCAAACGGATACGGTTGTCCTGACCGATAAGGAACGTATCCTGCAAATCGGCAACAACCTGCTGTCAAATGCCATCAAGTTCACGGAGAACGGTGGCGTTTCTCTGACAACAGACTACGATAACGGTGTCCTGAAACTTATCGTCAAAGATACGGGCACAGGAATGACCGAAGAGGAACAGCAACGGGTATTCGATGCGTTTGAGCGTCTGTCAAACGCCGCCGCAAAGGACGGCTTCGGACTGGGACTGTCCATCGTTCAGCGTATCGTGTCAATGCTCGGCGGCACGATACGGCTGGAGAGCGAGAAAGGCAAAGGCAGCCGTTTCACGGTGAAAATACCCATGCAGACAGCCGGGGAACTGCCGGAAAGGATAAATCAGATGCGGATTCATCATGACCGTACATTCCATGATGTCATTGCCATCGACAATGACGAGGTATTGCTCCTTATGCTGAAAGAAATGTATGCACAGGAAGGGATACACTGCGACACCTGCACCGATGCTGCGGAGCTGATGGAACTGATACGAAAAAAGGAATACAGTCTGCTTCTGACGGATCTGAACATGCCGGAAATCAACGGCTTTGAGCTGTTGGAACTGCTACGCACCTCCAACGTTGGCAATTCAAAGACTATCCCGGTAGTCGTGACAACCGCTTCGGGCAGTTGTAGCAAGGAGGAACTTATGGAACGTGGATTCGCCGGACGCCTGCTCAAACCGTTCTCCATATCGGAACTTATGGAGGTTTCAGACAAATGCACCATGAAAGGCAACCGGAATGAAAAGCCGGATTTCACCTCCCTGCTGTCCTACGGCAATGAAGCCGTCATGCTGGAGAAACTGATAACGGAAACCGGAAAGGAAATGCAGTCGGTCAGGGATGCGGAACAGCGGAAAGACCTTCAGGAACTGGACGCCCTGACACACCACCTGCGAAGTTCATGGGAGATACTCCGTGCCGACCAACCGTTAAGGGAGCTTTATAAACTGCTTCATTGCGATTGCACGCCTGACGATAAAACAATTGGCAATGCTGTAAAAGCTGTACTGGATAAGGGTTCGGAGATAATCCGGCTGGCAAAAGAAGAAAGGAGAAAATACGAAAATGGATAAGACAAAAATCATCGTGGTGGAGGACAACATCGTGTATTGCGAGTTCGTCTGTAACCTGCTGGCACGCGAGGGATTCCGCACCGTGCAGGCTTTCCACCTCTCGACCGCGAAGAAATATCTGCAACAGGCCGCAGACGGGGACATCGTGGTTTCCGACCTGCGCCTGCCCGACGGCAACGGTATCGACCTGTTGCGCTGGATGCGCAAGGAGGGCAGGATGCAGCCCTTTGTCATCATGACCGACTATGCCGAAGTGCATACGGCGGTTGAAAGCATGAAACTCGGCTCACTGGACTACATACCCAAGCAGCTTGTGGAAGACAAACTCGTCCCCCTGCTACGGAACATATTGAAGGAACGGAATATCGGACGAAGCCGTATGCCCCTGTTCTCTCGTGACGGCTCGGCGTTCCAAGCCATCATGAAGCGGATAAGGCTGGTAGCCCCCACCGACATGAGCGTGCTGATCTTCGGGGAGAACGGCACGGGCAAGGAGCATATCGCCCACCTGCTGCACGACAAGGGCAAGCGGGCAGGAAAGCCGTTTGTGGCTGTGGACTGCGGTTCGCTCACCAAAGAGCTTGCGCCGTCGGCTTTCTTCGGACACGTCAGAGGGGCGTTCACGGGTGCGGACAGTGCTAAGAAAGGTTATTTCCATGAAGCGGAAGGCGGCACGCTGTTCTTGGACGAGGTGGGCAACCTCGCACCGGAAACCCAGCAGATGCTTCTGCGTGCCATACAGGAACGGCGGTTTCGTCCCGTTGGCGACAAGTCTGACCGGAGTTTCAATGTCCGCATCATCGCCGCCACCAACGAGGATCTGGAGAAGGCGGTCAATGAAAAGCGTTTCCGGCAGGATCTATTATACCGCCTGCATGACTTCGAGATAACCGTCCCGCCGTTGCGCGACTGTCAGGAGGACGTCATGCCGCTGGCTGAGTTCTTCCGCGAAATTGCGAACCGGGAACTGGAATGCGATGTCATCGGTTTTGACGGGGAAGCCCGCAAGACATTGCTGACCCATGCGTGGCCGGGCAATGTCCGCGAGCTTCGTCAGAAAATCATGGGCGCGGTGTTGCAGGCACAGACGGGTCTTGTCACGAAAGAGCATCTGGAACTTGCCGTGACAAAACCTAACTCACCTGTTAGTTTCGCCCTGCGCAGCGATGCGGAAGACAAGGAGCGTGTCTTACGCGCGTTGAAGCAGGCGAACGGGAACCGCAAGGTTGCCGCCGAACTGCTCGGGATAGGACGTACGACGCTGTACAACAAACTGGAAGAATATGGATTGAAGTATAAATTTCAGCAATCATAGCCGGTAATTCGCTGAATTTCCTTATCTTTGTTCGGGCAAATCTAAAATTACATATATGGTTAATATTGAGAATAGAGATATAGAGGCTGAGATTATAACTGATAATCAGTCTGATAGCGAGGATATTCAAACAGTGGATGTCTCTGATGTAGTTGTCTATGCTAGAGATTGGACTATTGAAACAATATTCAATCAAATCAATATCGAAAATATAGACCTAAATCCCAAATTTCAAAGAAGAAATGCTTGGAATGATGACAAACGAAGTAAACTTATAGAATCAATCATAATGGGGTATCCTGTCCCGGAAATTGTTTTAGCAGAAAATCCAAATAAGAAACGCTCATTTATAGTTATAGATGGTAAGCAGAGACTGCTTACCCTTGCGGGGTTTATTGACAATAATAAATATAAGTATTGGGATAAACCAGTATTAAAAGGATTGAAAGTGTTGAAGGATCTTAACAAATTGAAATATGTAGATTTGGATGAAAAGTCTAAACGCGAATTTGATAATTCTTCATTACGCTGTACTGTCATAACAAATTTTAAGGATATCCAGATTCTGTATGATATCTTCTATAGACTTAATTCTGGATCAGAATCCTTATCTACACAAGAATTGCGACAGGCACTTAACAAGGGAGAGTTTGCTGATTATTTAGTTGAAACTACGAACACACTACAACCAATTCATTCTGTTATGAATTTATCAGAACCTGACAAAAGACTTCGGGATATCGAAAATTTACTAAGATTATTTGCTTTTACCATGTATCCTAAAGAATACAAGGGTAATTTAAAGAAATTCTTAGATGACAAGATGGGAGATATTACAAAAAATTGGGGAGAGACACATCTTAAAATAAAGGAACAATACGAGAAAATAAATTCTGCAATAGATTTGCTAAAAGAAACATTTGGGGATTATAAAATTATTGGTAGGAAATATGACGAAGATGCTTTCTCTAATAGATTTAACAAAGTGCTATTTGAGGTGGAGATTTTTTATTTTCTTCATTTAGATAAGAACATCCTTTCAAGTAAAGAGACGTTTATAACTGCCTTAAAAAAACTCTGTACAGAAGATGCTGATTTTAGAGCCTCTATTGAGAGTTCAACAAAAAATATCGAATATTACAAAATAAGATATGCTAAATTTCAAGAATTGATAAATAAATCTTTCAGGCTAAACTTAGCAATTAATCCTTTTTTGTAATTTATGGTAGACGTTAAAGAGTCATTGGACAAATTGGAAATGTATTTATTGGAACTCGAAGATAAATATATAGATATCCATACAGATCCTTTGGAAAATCCAGAAATGTACAAATTGGATATTAGAAGTTTTTGTGTGCTTTCTCATGCAGCTTTTGAAGAGTTTGTAGAAAATATATGTTTATATACACTCAATGAAATTGAAGATAAATTTGTAAACACACAACGTATCAGTTATTCCACATTATGCTTGTTGCACTTTTATGGAAATAGCAAAACAATAGATAATGAAAGTTGGAATGATGACGAAAGAATTTATGATTATTTATTAGCTCAAATAAGAAGTATAAAAAGCGATTTTTCTAAGTATATTATGAACCAAAATCATGGTGTGGGCTTAAAATATCTCAAAAGGTTATTAGTTCCATTAGGATTATATGCGCCATTGGATATTAGATTTTCTTCCGCATTAGATAATTTGACTCAATCGAGGGGCGGTTATGCACATACATCTCATCGTAATATTAGAAGTTTATCTCCAGAAGATGTGAAAATGTATGTTAGAGATGTTTATGATTTGATGGTAGAGTTAGCAAATAAATCTAGAAAAATTTCATATTATAGCATTCACTAGAAATAGGTCATGTAAAGGTCATTCTGTAACAGCGAATTTTTCACAAAATAATTATACTGTCATTTTACATTGGTTTCTGTATGCATTTGATTTGTTTTTTTATTAGGAATAAATTATCTTTGTTCGCAGAAAGGCGTTCTTTTGATATAATGCAAAACAAGATAGAATACAGAACTTCGCTCGTTTCTAAGTCGTTACCTATCACAAGACAGATTTATGCAAGTCATTAAATTTCAATGGTAAAGACAATTTGTAATGTCTCCTTACGTGAAAGGTCACTTTCTTGTTCTTGATGCCGGCGGCTAAAGTCCAGCCTTTTAATACCTGACATATAATCGTGAGGCTAGGTAGATGGAATATCAAGCCGAGCCTGTCATTGTCATTCTCATTCTCCCTTGCGGGAAGGTATTTTATCGCTTCCTCGGACAATGGGAGATAAATAGCCTCTTTCGTCTTTCTTTGTATGATCTGTAAACGGAATTTATCATTTCCTTCTTTTTGCATATCTTCCCATCTAAGAGCGGTCAAGTCGCTGATCCGGAGTCCGCAGAAACAGCAGAACAGAAAAGCCTTTTTTACCTCTGGGCATGCGCAATCTGTCCGGATTAACCTCTTTAGTTCCTCTAGGGTCAAATAAGTACGCAGGCTGGTAGGTTTGTGGGGTTTTTCGTCTGTATCCAGCGAACCACAAGGATTCGAGAGGATCAGCCCTTTTTTGACCGCCTTATTGAGTGTGACATTCAGGAGCCGGTAATAACCGTGAATCGTGAAGTCGCTTTTGAGGTAGGGTTGTTTACGCAAGTGAGCGATGAAACCTTTCACGAAACCGGTATCTATGTCTTTAAGCAAGCATTGCGGCATATAGTCTCTAAGATGATTGGCCAGACTTCTTAATCGTAGGGAATAGGCTTTGTCGCCATGCGCGGATTTATCGGTGTACAATTCCGAGAGGAATTCTAAAAGTGTTTTTTTCCCGAGCCCGTTTATCATACGGACACCATAAATCTCGTTCTGAAGATCAATGATCCGTTGTGCCTTGATACTATTGGCCAAGCGCAAAGTGATCCGGTTCTTATCACGGTCTTCAGGGAAACGTTCCGGGGTGAGGTAGAGCTTGAGGAACTCATAATACCTCTTTCCTTTGTAATAGATGTCCAGATATATGGACAGGTTCGCGTTCGACAGTTTCTTGAACCGGAGCTTTACGGGCTCTTTCGCTTTCATCTCATTCTTTTTTCTTGCCATGATTTTGCTGAATTTAAGTGATTATGTAAGTTTTTCAGTATAGTATTTCCTGATTTCAAGGAAATATCAATATGTTTGTTTCCTGTAATTTAGGAAATAAATCCTATCTTTGTCCTATAAAAAAAGAAAATCATGAGGAAAGATGTCATTAAATCTCTTATTGCCATCAAGCAAAGCGAAATTCCGTTTGATGTGATTGAGCGAGACATAAAGTTACCGATCAACCGAAACAAGATCATTACGGTTCCGGGTGTGCGTCGTTGCGGTAAGTCCACATTAATGGAGATCGCTATCAATGGGCTTGTCCGTGAAGGGGTTTCCCCTAGAAATATATTATGGCTAGGGTTTGATGATGAGCGTTTGAAAAATATGTCATCCGATGATTTGGATGATGTGATAGTTTCATACATGGAGATGTTTCCGGATATACCCATAAAAGATGTGTATATGTTTTTCGACGAGATTCAATTGATTAAGGATTGGGAATACTTCGTCTTGCGTGTCTATAAATCTTATTGTAAGAACATTTATGTGTGCGGAAGCAATGCTACCATGCTGTCCACAGAGTTAAGTTCGGCTCTGCGCGGATATCCCTTGGAATACGAGACCTATCCGCTTTCGTTCAATGAATATTGCCGTTTCAAGGGAATCGCCACTAATAGCTATTTGGAACAGGACAGGGCAAGATTGAAGATGGCTTTCGAGGCATACAATCAGGCAAGCGCTTTTCCCGAAATCGTATTGACGTCATCCCGGTCGGAGCAGTTGAAACTGCTTCACGGCTATTTCGACACGATGATATTGAAGGACTTGGCCGAACATTACAAGATATCCAATACGGGTGTGGTACGGTATTTCGTCAAGCGTGTCATGGCCAATCTCACCAAGCCTACCTCCATCAATGCCATCTACAAGGACATCAAGTCCCAAGGGCTTAAAGTCAGTAAGGATGACCTGTATCTTTGGGCTGATTATATCTGTAACATCTTCATGTTCGCACGAATCTCCAAATACGACCGTTCGCTGGTAAAGGAACAGAAATCGCTTGATAAATACTACTGTATAGATAACGGTATGCGTGGTGCCGTGCTTATGCCGCAGAGCAACGACAATGGGAAAAATCTGGAAAACACCGTGTTCATGCAACTGAACCGGATGCGGCACCCTTCGGACAAGATTGCCTACTATCAAGGAAATTGTGAGTGCGATTTTGTGCTTCAACGGGAGGATAACGTGATACAACTCATACAGGTCACTTGGGATATGGTGGATGCGAGTACGAGAGAAAGGGAAATCAAAGGCTTGCTGGAAGCCGCCTCGGTGACCGGATGCGAGAATCTTATCATTGTCACGAAAGACGAGGAAAATACATTCAATAGAGAAGGCAAGGAGATCAAGGTGATCCCTGCATGGAAATGGGTCTTGCTTTTTTCTTGCCATGATTTTGCTGAATTTAAGTGATTATGTATATTTGTTACTAGGATGATCCGAGTACCATCCCGGTAGCATAAAATACACGGATTGAGCCTTTTTCTATAGGTGAAAGTTGCAAAAGGTAGGGAAACCTATCACTTTTATGAAATTGATACATTTGTCTCTTATTATAGAGAGTTCTGCCTATCAGCGCCACGATATATCCTTCCTATTTTTGCCACATATTAAATGTGGAAATAAAAAAATATTATACAATGAGATTCAAGAGATATATTCTTTTATCGTTGGTGTTATGTGGTCTGGTCGCTTGTTCGGACGATAACACGATAGAGATTCCGGAAGCGCCGGTACTGGAGAAAGCGCAACTGGCCTTGGCGATCAAGAGCGAGAAGGGTGCGATGACGAAGGCGGGAGAGGAGGCTACTCCTACGGACGCGGACGTGAATACGCTTACGGTCGGGGTGTTCGGTACGGGTTGGAGTATGGTATATACGGTGAGCGGTGAGGACATAACGACCTCTACAAGTACAGATGTGACCACGCAAGAAATCGGTCCGAAAGAGGTATATGCGGGTGCGGCAGAAGTTGTTGTCGTGGCCAATGCTTCGGCAAATGTTCAGGCAGCGTTGGCCA
Organism: Parabacteroides sp. Y3-G-102; assembly: GCF_023656845.1. Classification (NCBI taxonomy): domain Bacteria; kingdom Pseudomonadati; phylum Bacteroidota; class Bacteroidia; order Bacteroidales; family Tannerellaceae; genus Parabacteroides; species Parabacteroides sp. Y3-G-102. The sequence continues at coordinate 53,425 of NZ_JAMOKU010000025.1, forward strand.
ATGCCGGTACGAAAGACGCGTTTCTTGCTACGGTGATTAAGCTGGAGGAGGAAACTCTGAAAAAAGGTTTGACTATGAGCAGCGAGGTGCTTACAGTAACTTTGGTTGCGAATACGACTAATTGTATTGGTTATAGTACGAAGCAAGGCGATGATATAACCGTAGGGGGTCAAGCCGGTAAAGAAATTTATGGAGCAGGCCCGGTTCGATTAGTCCGCGATGTCGCTTCGATCGCTTTGGCTTCTGCAGAGATCGACAATCTTAATAATGCGAATTATATAAGTAAAGACTTTGTTTTAAAAGAAGTCTTTATCGCCAGTGCGAAGGGTGTTTCCTGCGTAGCTTCCGCATCCAATTGGGGGGGAATAGAGAAAACATTTGACTTTACAAACACAGGTTTTGGATATTCAAATTATATGGTAGGTAAAGAATTCTCAGGATCTCCGAATATCGACGAGGGTTCTTATAAAAAAGGAACTCAGACAAAAAGAGATGAATTAGCAAAGGCTCATACAAAAGACAATACAGCCTTGAATCATGAATTCTATGTCTATGAAAATAAATTGGGAGAGATCGCTGAAGCGGACAAAGCTTCCGCGAACCGGGATTACGCCAACCACACCTTATTGATCGTAAAAGGAGATTATACCTATCTGCCGAATGGTTTGGCTGATACTGAAACTAATTATGTGAAAAAAGAAAATTGTTATTATGCGATACCTGTAGGAGCGGAAGTTACGATTGACGGGAAAAAAGAAGAAAGCTTCTATGTTAGGCGTAACTACAAATACGCGATCTCCTTAACCATCATCGGCCCCGGTTCCGAGATCCCATACGATCCGATGATCTCCGCCAATGTGAGCGCATCCGTGAAAGTGGAGCCATGGAACGTGAAGACTATCCATGAGGAAGTAGAATAAAACAATATAGGGTAAAATAATTGATAAGAAAAAATTAGGATTATGAAACACATACTGTTTACAAAGAAATTGCTTCTCTCGGTTGTGGCTTTGTTCGCTATTATAGCGACTAGCTGCATCAAGGAGGATTTGGATCAGTGCTATACGCTCAAACTGAAGGTCGAGAATATCAAGGGAGACGATATAACGGAATACGGATGGATGGAATCTACCGATCTGTATATATTCGACGAGAATCTGAATTACTTGGAGAAACATAGCTTGGATAAGAACTTTATCCGTTCCCGCAATGAGATCGTTTTGGATGGCTATACCGCCGATCGTAGTCTACGTATCGTGGCATGGGGCAACGTGAATGCCTTGGGTGAAAAGCAATCCGTATCGGAGGCCCAGACCATAGAGGACTTGAAAGTGATGTTGAAAAGCCAAGATGGTTTGGCGGTTACCCCGGACAGCCTTTATTATGGTAGCGAACAAGTGTTGACAAAAGCCGGAGGCGTAGCGAAGGAGACTGAGATCGTGATTCGTCCGAAAGTGGGTACGGTCACGATCGAGACCCGAGGGTTGCAAGAGCAACTCGGCAGGATGGGGTTGAGAAGTTCCGTGGATTGCGATTTCTACTTGAATAATACATTAAGTGGTTTTGATTACCGTGGCACGCAGATTGGCGATAGCGTATATTATAATCCGGAAGGTGCGTGGAACGAGTCCGGGGTTGAATGGATAACCCCTACTATGCAAACCGCTTGTCCGGGACAGGATATGGCTGTGTCGATAAGCGCCAATGGAGTCTCGTTAGGCTCGGCCAAGGTAGACGAGAATGGTGATCCTATTTATACGAGTGCGGGAGAGAATACCCATCTGATCCTTGAATGGGGTGAGGGCGGAACCTTATCCGTCCGGGCAACCGTTCGTCCTTGGGGAGTAGTGGAAGAAGATATTCCGATGCATTAAAGGGTACCTCATCATATATAATTAAGAAATACGATACGAACATGAAATTATTAGCGAACATATTTTTATCCGGTTTGGCGATTCTCGCTTGTGTGAGTTGTTCTAAAGATGAGGATCCGGTTCTTCCCTTAGAAGGCGCTAAGCTGTCCGTCGCTGTCAAGGCGTCCGGTACGGCTACGAAAGCCTATAATCCCAATGACGTGAATGAGTTGGAGGGTGAGGCTTATATCAATAATTTGGCAGTGGTAGTATTTAATGAGACCGGCACGGAACTGCTCGGTTATAAATGGGAGGCTCTTTCCGGGGCGGAACATTCCGCCATAATAGCCGATGTGCCGACAACGAAGGCTGTCCGGGCACGGATCATTGTCTTGGCGAACGTACCGAGAGATTTATTATCTACCGTTTCTACATACGATGAGTTCCAGACTCGCTTGGTAGACCTCTCCTCGCAATCGCAAACGAACCTAACGATGAGTAGTCAAGTGATCGTTACAAAATCCACTTTATCTGAGGAAGATAACTATTTAGGATATACGGATCTTGGCGATCAGAATGTGGATGGCATCTCCGACCCGATCCTTTTGACCCGTGTAGCCGCACGTATTGATTTGGTGAATATATCCACTCGTTTTGCCGGAACGCCGTTCGCCGGACGTGAGGTGCGAATCGATGCGGTAGGTATCTACAATATGAAGACAAAGTCTTACTATTTCAGTGAGGCGGATTGGGGAGAGACAGAGGCTCCCGATGCCGTGCGAAATTCGGAGAATACCTCGTTCGAGGATCTGTTGGTAAATGATGGCGCTTCGATATCCAATACGCCATTCGTTCATTATGTAATGGAAAATATGAAAAGCGACGATCACACGATGATCGCCGTAAAAGCTACCTTACGGGGAAATTCCAGTTATCAGGACCATACGAAAATCTTCACGGCGGTGATCAATGCGGGTGGCTTGCAGAACGGCTATGATCATAATTTCATCCGTCGCAACTACGTTTACCGTCTCCGTATTTATTTTGACGGCGAAAGTTTCGACAATATTCCCGTAACGCCAGACCCGGGCCCAGGTCCGGATCCGGAACCCGAGGTAGATACCAACTTGAATATAGCCGTGCAGGTAGTAGGCTGGGGCCCGGTAATGCAGCATCCGGTAATAGACTAAGTAATGGAATCATAGGGAATGAAATTTAGTATAAACAAGAAAAAACAAAAGGATATGAAACTAAGACATTTATTATTAGCCTCCTTCGCCGCATGCACTTTTGCCTCCTGCTCGGACGATAGCTCGAATGGCATCGAGATACCGGAAGAGAACTATCAGATGATAGATGCGAACGTCTCTCTTACCGCTACGGCTTTGGATGGGATACAGACAAAAGGTGCAACGGAAGAGGGCGGTGATGCTGTGCTAGAATCTGGCAGTAATAACGAGCAATTTATTAATGAACTAACCGCCTATTTGTTTTATGTAGACAATGGGGTGAACGAGGATGCATATAAATTCGCCGCAATGAAGACGGTATCCTCTGCTGCTGATGGTCATTCCGTAAAGACTATTGAGGATATCGTTGTCAAGGTAAAAGCTACGGCGGCCGGCGAACTTTCTGATACGCAATTGGCGGTGGTCTTTTTAGCGAATACGAAACTTGCTACGCCTCCTTCTAATTTGGGGGATGTGAAAGCAGCCAAACTTGAAAGTCTTGTTGATTTTATGCAAGTGCATCCAGTGCCCAGTGGTACGCAAACGTATGTACCGATGTTTAGCCAGATAGTTACGATCGGTGGAGGTAGTTCTAAGCTTCTGGCAGGAACAACATATGATAATTGGGTGAAAGGATCTACAACCCCTTCTATTACATATACAAACAATGCGGTAGTAGGTGCAGCACATAAGGAGATTGAGAAAAAAAGTGAAGCGGAAGGATGGACTGAAAAAAATTCCTCTTATGATCCGGCAAATATTCCAGATGATGATAAAATCCCATTAACCCGCCATGTAGCCCGTGTCCAACTTCAAGCTATTGATTGCGACTTCAAGAACAATTATGCAGACGCGTCATTTGAGTTGACACATGTATATATCGCTAACGCTAGCAATACTTCCCTTATCTATGCTGACGCAACAAAACCGTATAGTTTGGATAATGCTACTGCTTATTCTCATGGTTGTAGCTATGAGCGAGATGACTATTTCTTAGTGAATGGTACTAAAAATATAGCTTCTTTAGCTTGGACAATGGATGCAGGGGTAGACATCAAAATGACGGGTCATAGTCATTCTTCTAATTTGAACGGCGATGGTTCCATAAATTATAATGGTAGCAGTTGGTTCTCTTTTGATGACCAAACGATTAGTGGTGATGGATATGGACGTAAAGAGATGCCTCAATTTTATGTGTTTGAAATGAAGGGGGATAAACCGATGCTTGCAGATGATCTGAATAAAGGTGCTTCTCCATCTGGAAATATACAGACCATGTTAATTCTTCGGGGCAATTGGTATCCAAATGGAAAAACGAATGGAAAAACGAATGGACAAAGTAATGATGTGGTTAAAAAAGATCGCTACTACCGTATACCAATTAAGCAAGATGCGACTAGTGGCATTATTGGTGTACAACGTAATACCATCTATAAGATATACGCTACGATAACCGGTGAAGGCTCTAAGGATCCCGACACAAGCGAGTTGAACGCTTGTATCAGTTTCAGTATTAAGGTCGAGCCTTGGACGGTCATCACGCAAACTGAGACAGACGTGAATTGATTAAACTCTTTCATAACGATTAATAGCGAGAACGGGGTTCGGAATTTCCGGACTCCGTTTTTTTTGTCCTATGATGAATGGATTTGCGCTCTGCATAGGTATCCCTATCTCCAAAGATAGCTTTAACCACACCCTCAAATGCCTATATTCAATATGCTAGTTTTACCCCTTAAAGTTGAAAGTTACGCCTATCGTGCCGAATAATGGATTCCTCTAATTTTGCTAGCGTAAAAACAAGAGAAAAATTCAATCCATTATGAAAATAAAGAATATACTAGCATTGTTATGCTTCCTTTGCATCGGAGTGTCCTGCTCCATGGAAGACGATATTTTGAATAACGTGGATATGGGAGGCGTTGGGACGAATATCGCAAACACCGAGGCCGTTTTTGCCTTCTCTCTTTCCGGCAATAGCTCTATGACCAAGGCTGGTGAAATAACGGAAAATCCCAATGATGTTACTTCTACGGAATCTTCTATCAGTAATTGTTTTGTAGCTATTATTAAAGATGACAATGTATTGTCTTCTTATTGGTACGCAACAAGCGATTTGCAGACGAGTAGCGAGTCCTTTACTACGGATATCAAGCGCCACATGATCGTGAAAGTGCCAAGTGATAAGCCGGCACTTACGGCTTATGCGGTGGCGAACCTGACACAGACGACTGCCGATAAGTTATTGGCTTGTACAACCATAGCGGATATTCAAGATGTAGAGTTGGCAGAACATCCTAATTTTCTAGTAAAAGTAGGAGAACAACCCATTGGATCTTATAAAACAACTACTCAATTGGCTACTCACGATGACGGGAATTGTAACAAAATAACAATTCCCGTATCGCAGAGAGTCGCGGCGTTTGAACTGGCTTCCTTCAAGGTGGTAGACACAAGTAAAGAAAAGGTGGGTGGTGAATATCCGGTAGTACCGAATGTAGAGGTCGTTTCCGTACAGATGCTGAACATTAAGCTAAGCGCTAAAGTGGTAGGTGAGTATGGTAGCTCTTTTTCCGGAGTAGATGATAATATTCTGAAGCCAACCGATGTGAACCAGAGTGATCCGAAGAAAGACATTTACGGTACTTACGATAAGATCCGTTTTTATGGCTATGATAATACGGATGTGGATCGTCAGACTTCCATGAAAATAACCTATAAGGTTGATGGTGCGGTAATGGATCGTACCTATCCGATCAAGACAAAGCCGGGAGATGCGGTGAAGGTTGTTGGGGGGAATCTCTATAAGTTATCTGTGACAATAGGTAATGCCAGCGAGGATATTGATTTTGTAATTGAAGATTGGATACCGAATACCTTGAGTGTCGGTGATATTTTTGGAGAACCAGTTAAGTAAACAGGGTAAAATAAACATAACATGAAGCAGTTAAAAGATATAGTATTGACAGGATTTTTGGCGCTCTTGGCCTTTACCGCATGTACGGAAGAGAAGCTGATAGATGAGCGACCGATGGAAACAGGTACGGTTTCGATCTCTTTCTCTACTGAGGGCGTGGAGACGAAAGCGATAAATGCCGGTGGTACTTATCAGTACGCTACGGCGGATGAGCTTAACATAAACAATATTTTCGTCTCCATCTTCAAGAAGGTGGATAACGAGTGGAAATACTTGATTTCTAAGACTGGAACCTTAGGTGATGGCAGTTTTGTCGGGACACAAAGTTCCGGCTCTTTTAAATTGACCGGTTTAACCTTACCGCTTAACACGGAACTGAAGGTGGTAGCTATCGTGAATCCATTGGAGGACAAGGTTGCGTCTTATGCGGAAATGGATTATAATGGGTTAAGTGCCGAGACGGTAACTTATACTGGTACGTTGGGTGGAGAGGGCTATTATACATTCGATCCGAAAACCTTGATAAAGGCAGGCGAGCAGGATATGAAATTTACCGCTACTAGCGGTGTGATTTCTGGCGGCAAGGATGTCCATTTGAAGCAATTGGCGGCGAAAGTAGAGTTGGACTTGGATGTGGAGTTGCCGAAGATGGAAGGCTCTACGACTACGAGTAAGTGGACGTTGGATGGTTATTCTATGGATGACATTATCAATAAGTTATCTAAAAGAATGAGTAGCGCATCTAACAAAAATAAACCTGTTATTGTATATGTGGATCAGTCTGGTGCATTGAAGGCAACAGGATCGGGAGAAAAAGTTCCAGCTGGTGCTAAGGCGTTAGTGCGGGCATGGAATAACTCTGCGGATAAAGACTGTGCTAATCAACCTAATACTAGTAATAAATATGCGCATATAGAAAGTTTTTCTTCGGGAAACCCTATTACAATGGCGATAACTACTACAACTCCAACATGGCTGTTTAATTTGATAAGTGTTCAAGTATTGAATGTGAATACACAATCGAAACTGATTATCCCCACAAATCAATTGAATGATGCGATTGGTTTGAGAGATGGATCTATCCTAGGAGGAATGGCAGATACTAAGGTCAATTTATCTTTTTACACGTATGAAAGAGACAAGGTCAGTGATCTAACAAAAGCCTTGTCTGTGAAGATAGTTGGGGAATACGTTAAGGGTGATAAAAAGGAAATAGCAACTTATAAGTTGAAGTCTACAGGTTTTCATCCCACATGGGATGAAGATGGGGGCTGGGGAGAAGGTTCAAACACTAAGTTTATTATCAATACGGAAGAATTGGAAATGGGTGGAACCGTATCTAAAATAGATATAACTTCTACCGGAGAGAGTACGGACTATCAATACTCCATCCCAATCAACCCTGAATATAAAGCGGATGAATGCACGGACGGTTTGATCCACGGTAACTATTATCATGTGACAGGAATGTTGAAACAATCAACAGGTGAGTTTAATATATGGGTAGCTCCTTGGGTTGGGAAAGATGTTAGCGCAAACTTTAATTAAACAGTAAATAGAATATTATGAAAGCGATAAAAAATATATATGCCTTGTTCTTGGGCCTGTTAATGCTAGGACTAGGTTCCTGCATGGAAGAGACGGAAGTGAATGGAGGAGAGCAGAATGTTGATGGATTACGACTGTCCTTGAGCGTTTCCGCTAGCGACGTGATCTCTCCGCTCACGAAAGCCTCAGCTACTGATGCTAATGCTATTAGCGATTTGAATATCCTTGTGTATAATAAGGATAATAATCGCTTAGTTAAAGGATTGTATTTGACCGGTGCAGCCTTGAATGGCCTTACCGTAAATAATAACGAAGAGAATAAGGCGGTTAATTACGATATAGCTTTACAGAATGGTTCTTATCGTGTACGAGTAATTGCGAACGCAGAATCTGATTTGAGTGCGGAGCCGTTCGATAAGATAGATAATCTATCGTATGGAACGTTAGATAATTTGCCAAAGATGGTAATGAGCGCATCCGCTGATGATGTATCAGTTAGCGGAGGAAAAGGTTTTGCCATCCTTTCGTTAAAGCGTATTTACGCTATGATATCCGTATCTGTGAATACTTCTGGATTGAAAGATCGTACGATCAAGCCCCTAAAAGTATCTTTGCATCAAGTACCGGCTACTGGTAAATTGTTTATGAACAACTTAATCCCGGCAAATCCGTCACCTTCAGATTATATAACGGAGGCTGATATGATCGAATTTTCCAATCCGGTAGAGAATGTTAGTTCAATGAAAGATAACAGTGTTTTCTTTATGTATGAGAATAAGCAACCGGATGGTGTCTGCTTACTGAAAGACGGAAAGTATGTAGAGGCATATAAAACCCCGGCCAGTTTAGGTAACACCCCAATAAAGGATGTTGCCACTGTGGAAGCGGATAAGACTTGTTCTTATATTCGTGTGGAAGCGGAGTATTCAGAAATGGGTGCTAGTGGGAAGATTGTTTATCGCTTTTTCTTAGGAGATGACGCTTTTACCAATTTTGCGGTAGAGCGAAACGCCCACTATAACGTGACGCTTAATCTTACCGGTAAGGGCGGGGTTGACGAGGCTTCTTGGCGTGTGACGAAAGATTTTAACTGGGATTTTACGGTGGATGATATTTATATCGGGTATCGGATAGGCTCTATAAGTGATATCCAAGTGAAGTTGCCGACAGACCATGGTTGGTTTGATAATTGTACATGGAGTGTGGAAGGTTCAAATCGTGAGGATTTCCAGATTGGTGCGTATGATAAAAATACGAATACGATTCGAGTTATCACGAAGAAAACGAATATTAGTAGTAAGGATCACATAACTAATACCGTGACGATTACGGCTACAGGGAAGGACGGAAAATCAATCTCTAAAACTGTAACTGTCAATCAAGTTATCCGTTTGGTCGATCCGATAGCTTTCTATAAGAAATGGGACAACACGGAGCTTGTCAAAGTTAAGGTGCGAGAATTTAATAAGGGGAAGAGAAAGTATGAGATATTGAATTCTATCGGCCCTTGGACAGCTACTATTGCCGCCGGGGATTGGTTCACGCTATCTACAGATGACGGACAGTCTGTCGTCGGAAAATTGAAGTCTGTTACAGGTACTGGAGGTGATATTGTTTTTAATTATAAACCGAATTCGAGCACAGGAAGTTCTTCCACCAATCGTTATGGCGCTATCAAGGTAACCTATCATAATAACCGTTGCGAGCATATGATTTATTTGCGTCAAGGTTATGCGGATACGCAATTGTTGGATGGTGGGGCAACTTGGTCTTTATTCAATTGTACGACAAAAGGCTCTATCACCAACGCTCCGACCCAATCTGGATATTTTTATCAAGGAGGGGCTTCAGATTCCTATTATACACCATGGGATGTGACTTATGGTAATAAGCATTTGAATTGGAAAGAAAAAACATTGGATGACATGCGCAGAGAAAAATACAAATGGGAGTATGAACAAGGTCCATGTCCGAGTGGTTATAAAGTTCCTGTGGCTAGCCATTACAGTGCTATTAAGAGTGCTACGGAGGAAAATACATTATTTACATATGGAGGATATGTGTATGATGATAGTTGTCCGGTTGAGAAAACTCCTTTTGGTTGGCAGTGGGATTCAGAAGGCAATGCGGTTATAGATGAAACTATAGATTGCAATCCGGCTAAAGGAACATTAATGGTTCGTTCTACTGGAGAACCTGTCAATTTGTTCTTCTCTTATGGAAAGGCTGTTATGACTGAGCATGGGAGTGCTGCAGAGGATACAGGGATTGATGAGATTGGTATTGGATATTTGGGTGGAGGTCGACTTCTCTATAATACAGCCCATCGATATGGGGCTTTTTATTGGTCTGGATCTGGTGACTCTAATGCTGATACGAATATGCTTTTTATAGATTTTTGGTATTCTCTGAATACCAATGTTCCTATTAATGTCGGAACATTAAATACGAATAACGGCATGTTTGTTCGTTGTGTGAGGAGTGAAAAATAAATTGATATATCTAGTTGTAGAGACGCAGCATGCTGCGTCTCTCTCTATTTAACTGAAATCAATCTGACACTTTGTATCCTTAACTCCCGGAGAATCCCTTTTTCCGCCCAACCTACGGCTTGCCTCCAAATACGCAAGAAAAAAACAGTAATTGCTTAGCATATACGTAGATGCTGAAAAACGCCCATTCATTCTAGCTAAATTAGTTCATCGTAATTCATATCAAGTAGGGTGAAAAGGGGAAAAACAGGCTTACGACTGGGGTGTAACGATGCAAGAATGCCCATTCGCAACCGCTTATAACCCTATTAGCGACCGCTTACGATGCCCAACGGCACGGTAGGTGGTGCCCAACGCCACCGTATGTGTAGGCTTTTGCCTCCTAATGTGCGTTGAAAACCGTCCTTTTTTATCCTAAAACATGAATAAAGCGGCGCTCCACGCCTTTATTACGTGGCTTTCATTAAAAGGGAATGCCACGATATGCGTCTTATATTGATCAAAAGGATCAGATAATGTTCGTTTGGCTAACAGGTTGATCTTTGATACTAAAGTGATATGAATGGCTTATTTTATCTAGACGAGATTTTTTATTCGGAAAATAGTCCTTACCTTTACGGCATAGATACGTTTTCTGAACTTCAGCCTTCCCGAGTTCCCTTCATGGCGAACGGACGTGGTTCTGGCAAACGAGCAAACAGGTAAGACTTTTGGGCGGATCCGGCTGAAACAGATCTATATCTCTTTCGAACGATTCGATTTGCGTTACGAGGAGTGCGTTACTCCGTTAGAAAAAACAATTTATGTACTGAAAAATATGAACCTGTTTGATATGTCCCCATTAAAGGAGAAAGAGGCCCACTTCCGCCGTTTGCTGGACGTGGCGAACTTGGGTGCCCTCACCCCGCAAGAGCGTGCCATCTACGACGAGAACCTGAAGATCTACCGGGATTGGAAGGCTACGATGGAGTATGCGGTGGAGAATGCTGAGGTGAGAGGTGAGGCGAGAGGTAGCCGCTTGACCACTTTACGTACCGCTTGGAACTTAAAGAGGATCGGCTTGGAGCCTTCTGTGATCGCTCAATGTACGGGGCTTTCCTTGGAGGAGATAAACGATCTGGAGAATCTCATTCGCAAGGAAGAAATTAAGTGTTAGATGTGGATGATATGGTATGACTGATAAGGGGCAGGCTTACACAAGTCTGCCCCTTGCTGTCTTTATAAAGTGTCGGTGTTCCTATCACCTTCTTTGAAATGAATAGGTATTCTTATCAATCAAGGATAGTTGGTAGGTTTACCCTTTAAAGTTGAAACTCACACCTATCGTGCTAAGAAATGTTATAATCTATTTTTGTGATACAAATTAAAAGTGAAAGGGATGAATAGGAGAGAACTCGTGAAAACATTGGCTGATAAATTGTCGGTTACGCAAGCGGAGGTGATGCGCTTTGTTCAAGCTTGGGAAGAGACTACGACAGAGGCTTTGGAAAGTGATGGTTCTTTGATGCTATTGGGCTTTGGGACGCTCTCCGCTTGGGAACAAACCGAACGGATCGGCAGAAATCCTAGGAATGGGGTGGCTTATATGATAAGAGCTCGTAAAAGCGTGAAGTTTAAGCCTGGTAAGTTATTACTTAAACAGTTGAATGCGAGCTCGTCGAAGTGAAGGCATTCATGAATGTATAATAAAAACGAAAAAATATTCGATATGAAGAGAATTCTTTTCCTAGTCCTGCTCTTGGTAGCTACGACAGGCGTTTACGGCCAGAAGTTCGCGGTGAAGTCGAACTTGCTCTATGATGCGACTGCTACGATCAACTTGGGCGTAGAGGTTGGCTTGGCGAAAAAGTGGTCGCTAGATCTATCCGGCAACTATAATGGATGGAAGTTTGGCGATGAGGCTCGTATGAAACATTGGCTGGTACAACCAGAAGTTCGTTATTGGTTGTGCGAGAAGTTCAATGGACATTTCTTCGGCTTGCATGCGCACTATGCGGATTACAATGTTGGAGGTCTGAAGTTCTTGAGCAAGAATATGGAGAATCATCGGTATCAAGGTAATTTGTATGGAGCCGGACTTTCTTATGGCTATCAGTGGTTGTTGAGTGACCGGTGGAGCATGGAAGCCGTGCTGGGTATTGGTTGGGCGCATCTGGATTATGATAAATATCCTTGTGCCACTTGCGGAACCGTATTGAAAAGCGATACGAAAGATTATTTCGGGGTTACGAAAGCGGCTATTTCTATTATTTACTTTATTAAATAACCCAAACGATGAACAAGAAGATAAATGCATATATGATGGCGGCTATGATGGCCGTCGTGTCTCCGGCAATCATGGGACAGACTGCCTCGGATGGGGTTAAAGTGATTTGTAACGACGTGGTACAGAAGGGCGACTCGGTATATATCGATGCCGTGGTGACGGTAAGTGGCGATGCGGTGAAATCCCGTAGCTATTTGGAACTGACCCCCGTCTTGGAGTCGGCTTCGCAAAAAGAGGGGCTTCCTTCTATTTTGGTGAACGGACGTATCCGCCAGAAAGTATATAACCGTGAGGTCGCTTTAGATAATTTGAACGACGTACCTCATTATACTATCTTGAAAGCCAATAAGGAAGATCAAGTGGTAAGTTATAAAACCGCCGTGCCTTTTGAGGATTGGATGAAAGACGCACGTGTCGTGTTAGACCCGAATCTATGCGGTTGTGGTAAGGAAGAGGCCGGTAGTCCGTTATTGATCGCGGACAAGATTCGTCGTCGTCCGGATAAGCGCTATGAGGTTCAGCCTACATTCTCTTATATCACGCCGATGGCAGAGACGGAGAAGCATCGTGCGGAGGTCGGTACGGCTTTTTTGGACTTCCAAGTGGGTAAATATCAGATTCTTCCTGATTTCCGTAATAATGCGGTGGAGTTGGCGAAGATCAATAATACGATTCGTACCGTTACAGAGGATAAGAACGTGAAACCGACAGGTATCGTACTGAAAGGATATGCCTCACCGGAAGGCTCTTACGCTAGTAATAAGAAATTGGCGGATAATCGTGTCAAAGCGTTACGTGACTATATCCGCCAGAAGAATGACTTCAAGGCTGATTTCTTCACGATGAGCTCGGAACCGGAAGATTGGGTCGGTTTTAAGGAAAAGGTAGAGGCCGATCCGAATGTACCGAATCGTAGCGAGGTATTGGCGATTATCGATAGCTCGGATGATCCGGATCGCAAGGAGGCTAAGTTACGTGCCTTGGGTGGTGGCGCCGCTTTCCGTTATGTGCTGAAAGATATTTTCCCTTCGTTACGTCGCTCGGAATATAAGATTGATTATACGGTACGTGAGTTTACGGTGGATGAGGGGCGTGAGATTATCAAGACTCGTCCGCAACAGCTAAGTTTAGGGGAGATGTTCGCGGTGGCTAACAGCTATGAGATCGGTAGTGACGAATATAATAATGTATTTGATATCGCTGTCCGTATGTTTCCGAATGATCCGGTAGCGAATCTTAACGCCGCGAATATCGCTATGGGCAAGGGTGATTATGCTTCCGCTAAGAACTATTTGGCGAAAGCGGGGAACGCCCCGGAGGCGGTTCATGCGAAAGGAGTGTTAAGTATGTTGACCGGTGATTTGACGGAAGCGGAATCTCTATTGAAGCAGGCTCAGGATATGGGAGTAAAGGCCGCGGCGATAAATTTAGAGGAATTGCGCAAGAAAATAGAGGATAATGCGGTATTTGATAGTTTCAACGCTGTAAAATGATAGCTATTCCTCCCTATGTATAGGGTAGAAGGCACTTAATTTGTAAATGTCATGAAGACAAATATTAATAATAATTTCTTTTATATGGAACAAGCATCAGATGTAGTAGAGTTGGTTCTGCCTCATGAGGTAGATAATCCAAACAATGTCTATCTGTATCTGGAAGGAGATGCTTGGTGCGCATACGAACGTTCAGCCTACTATCTGACTCAGATGGAGGTTTCGGTTGTATTAAAGAAAGAAGTAATCCACGATGACTATGACGTGGTTTTACTGAAAGCTTTTTTCGCCGTGAATGATATGTATTTGCCCCTTTCTCCTACGGCTGTGCTGAAGTTGGTTGCCGACGATAAGCTACAGTTCCAGATAAGGGATAGGGTAGAAGGTTTTTCCGAATGGAAAGAGAATGAGTTAAAAAAATTATCTGCTTGATAAGGAAGCGAACGCTTCTTATTTAAGCATGTAAAGTTGAGGGGTGTAACGGTCCTGAAAAGTAGTGATACTTTTCAGGACTATTTTTTTGTATGGGGAGCTTCCCTGTAAATGATCACCCGGCAATCTGGGGAGAGGGTGACGGTAAATTGATTTCCTAAAGCCTCGTTGAGAGTTCCTTGCCACCATGAGGTGAGCTTTCGTTGGCAAATGGGCCAGCGGAGTCCTTCTGTACTAATCTCCCCTTCGGGATAAAGAACGAAAATGGAGATTTGTTGCCCCGGATAAGAAGCGAAAGTCGTTGTTTCTAAGATAGGTGTGAAAAGACCATAGTCGGATAACATCTCCACCCGCTTGAATAAGGGGGCATACTCCATAAGAAGGGATATATTTCCCAATGTATGATCCTCACGCAATCCGGTAGCTCCTAATATGAGAACTTCTCGATAGCCTTGGGCATGGGCGAAGCGGATGGATTTGGAGAGGTCGTTGATCTCTTGGTCCTCTACATGGTGGATTCGGTCTGCGTAGCGTTTGCGCAGGTCGGCGGGTATACTGTCCAAGTCTCCTACGATAGCGTCCGGATGAATACCCTTTTCATAAAGTGTCTTTACGGCTCCATCACAAGCGATAATCGTTTTCGCTTCCTTTAATAATCTCAAGGGTAACTCAGCGGAAGGAAATCTCCCATTCGCTACGATCACACATCCTCTTTCCTTCACTTCCGTATTATCTCCCATAATTCATAAATTATAAATTAAAACTCTTCCCCTTTCTTCCGCCAATTGTAATAGCCCACAATGGCTAGTGTCGCATAGCAAAAATAGAGTAGCATCGTCGGATACAAGCCCCGAAGGTAATAAAGATATACGGAAACGAGGTTTACGATTACCCAAAAAATCCAATGCTCGATAATTCGCCTTGCCAGCATCCAAGTAGCGACAATGCCTACCGACGTGGTGAACGCATCGCCTACGGGGATGGGAGAGTCCGTGAATTGATGAAGGAGATACCATAAGATGGCGAATACAACGGCCAATGTTCCGATAATCCCCACGAAAAGCGGAAGGCTCAGATGGGTGTATAGGATACGGTCGGAGGGAAGACTGTCGTTTTCCGTGTGTATCTCATGTTTCTTCCGGGTCCATTGATAGAAACCGTATATGCTGATTCCTACGTAATAGGTTTGCAATCCCATGTCCGCATAAATCTTAGCGGACAGGAAGACAAAGACATACACGAGGGAGGTGAGGAATCCCACCACCCACATGCCCTTATGTTGTTTAATCTCTAGAAAGAGATAGAGCAGACCGGTTATTACTCCGAAGTATTCTAGCCAAACCATTTTAGTAATTGATAATTGATAATTGAAAATTAAGTTAGAATTTGAAGGTGATCCTGGCCATGGCGTTCGTGCCGGCTTGGGTGAAATAACCGTCATCCTTTTTACGTGTGCCGTTTTCGATATACGAGTATACCCATGCGTTGGTCTCGTACTTCTCGTTGAAGAGGTTGTTGATAGTCACGTCTAGGGTTATTTCTTTCATGAACTTAGGCTGGAAGGCGTAACCGATACGTAGGCTATTGATAAAGTAGGGATCGATGGAACGATCCTTGCTGCTTGAATTGTCTATGTATTGGCGGCCTACTATTTGTGAGTTGAAACTTGCGATAAACCCTTTGTAAACGAAATCGAACATGCTGTTCGCTATTAGATTGGGTGAGAAAGCTATATTCGTTGTGCCTAGATCATTGATCTCTTGTCCTCCGGTATCCCAATTATCCACGTATTCCACGAAATGCTTGATTTTATTTTGGCTGAGGGTTACGTTCGCGCTCCAATTTAGCCAAGAGGTGATTTGTACACCTCCGGTAAGCTCGATACCCATTCGGTAACTATCCTTTATATTGGAAGTGAGGGCCTCGCCGATCTCGCTGATCTTGCCGGTCAGGATCAATTGGTTGTTGTAATCCATGAAATAGAGATTGGCTCCAAACCGGAAACGGTCGTTACCAAAACTATAACCGGCCTCGTAATCATATAAGGTCTCGTGGGTAGGACGTTCCTCGGGGCCTGCCTCCGTGAAATTGTCACGGTTCGGTTCCCGGTTAGCGACGGAGAAAGAGACGAAGGCGTTATGGCCATTGTTATGGAAGTTTATTCCGGCTTTCGGGTTGAAGAAGTTCCAGTTCTTACGAATGTCCAGTCCTTCCCCGGCTTTGTCATCGTTTCCCTTAATGGTGTAATGGATCCCACGGTATTGTAAGTCCAGATAGCCGGTGAAAAGAGGGGAAAGACGTTGAGTCAATTTAGCGTATGCGTTGTAGTCTAATTTCTTACCGGTATTGCGATAATATTCGTAATCCGGTTGTGGCAAGACGTTTGCGCTTTTGGTCCACATTACCCGGCCAAAATGATCGCCTACATAGTTGTTGACGGCGGTTCCCAGCGTAAGGCGGGTATTGTCACGTTGATAGTTTGCGCTATAAACGGCTCCATAGAAATAATTGTCGAGCCATTTACGGCGCACAAGGTCCGTCTTTTTTACGGTATTACCCTCCGGATCGATATATTCCGGTAGTTTATAACTGCTGAATTTGGCTTTCGATTTATAATCCTCGTAATATCCATTTCCGTCGGTGTAATGAAGGGTCAGGTTCATATTCCAGAAATCTCCGATACGCTGGCTGGCCATTAAATGGTAGTTGTGTTGCCAATAATTATCCGTCTGATTGTTATAAAACTTCTTCACTCCATCTTCCTCATATTCTCCGCATGGATTATAGCTACGATCTGTGTCAAGTAAATAAGACGGAACACCGTTCCATGCTTGATAGGTCTTCTCGCTGTTCCCGAAGGCTTGGAATTTAATCAATGTATTATCGGCATAGAAAGCGGCGGAGGCATAGTAAGAACTCATACGGGCGGAGGCACGATCGATAAAGCCGTCGCTACGGATATTGGAGTAGCGGGCGTCGAAAGCGAAATGATCGTAAAGTAATCCAGTGCCGCCTTTTACCGTATGTTTCAGCGTACCGAAAGAACCTGCTGATACGGAATATTCGCCGTAAGGCTTTAAGGACGGTTTCTCGGTCTGCATGGCGACCGTAGCGCCAAAAGCCGCAGCTCCGTTCGTAGAGGTTCCGGCGCCTCGTTGGATCTGGATCGATTCTACCGAGGAAGCTATATCGGCCATATTAGCCCAGAATACGGTATGAGACTCGGAGTCATTAACCGGTACGCCATTGATCGTGATATTGATACGGTTCGCATCTGTACCCCGGATACGAAAACCGGAGTAACCGATACCCGTTCCGGCATCCGAGGTCATGATAACAGACGGGGATTGGGAGATAAGGAATGGGATACCTTGCCCGTTGTTCCGGCTGCTTAGTTCTTGTTTGGAGATGTCGCTATAAGCTACCGGGGTCTCTTTCCCGACTTTGGTAGCGGTAATAACCACTTCATCTAAAGATACGTCTTTTGAGATTTTCAAGGAGTCGACCGGACTAGGCATTTGTGCCTTGGCGGTTGTAGCCAGCAAGGAGCCGGCCAAGATAACCAATACATTTTTCATCTTTTCATCTTTTTGCTTTAAAACTAAATAGATGAATAGAAAGGATCGGAGAAGCATGAATCCCTACGACAGCATTACCTGTACAGGTTCTATGGGTATGATCTCAGCCCGCTCCTTTCGTGAAGGATTCCGCGAGCACCCCTTCGTATTCGGCAGCAAAGATAGGCATAAAAATGTTAATAAATATTACTATCAATAGTAAATCGGATTTCTATAGATATTAATTCTGATTACTATCGATCGTAATCCGGTTTGTGTCGTATTAATTTTTTCTGCAAAAAGATGAGGATATTTTGAGAACTCATTGATTTTTTGTATATTTGCGGGCGATTAAGTGAAGTTGAGGAGGGGGCGGGTAGTCCCCTTCTTTTGTTCTTAACAGATATGTGTATGATAGAAAAGAAAGTGGTAAGCCAATTAGTAGAGGAAAAACTAGCCTCTTCAAGCAATTATTTAGTAGACGTAGTGATTAAACCGGGGAACCTGATAGTCGTTGAAATTGATAACGATGAAGCGGTAAGCATTGATGATTGCGCTGAGTTGAGCCGGTATTTGGAGGAGCATCTGGATCGTGACGTCGAGGATTATGAGCTGGAGGTTGGCTCCGCCGGCATTACTTCTCCTTTTAAGGTACTTCGCCAATACGTCAAGAACATCGGAAACGAGGTGGAGATGCTGTTGAAAAACGGCTCGAAGCTGACAGGTGTGTTGAAATCTGCCGACGAGAACGGTGTGGTTGTCTCTGTCGAGAAGAAGGTGAAACCGGAGGGCGCTAAGCGGAAGGTAACCGTGATAGAGGATGAGTCGTATACATTTGATGAAATAAAATATACAAAATACTTAATAAGATTCAAGTAAGATTATGGCCAAGAAAGAGGAAACAATCAGTATGATTGACACCCTTGCGGAGTTCAAGGAGTTGAAGAATATCGATAAAGATACGATGATTAGCGTTTTGGAAGATTCGTTCCGTAACGTGATCGCCAAGATGTTTGGCACGGATGAGAACTATGACGTGATTATCAATCCTGAGAAAGGTGATTTCGAGATCTGGAGAAACCGTACGGTTGTGGCTGATGATGAATTGGAGGATGAGAACTTGCAGCTTACGTTGACGGAGGCCCGTAAAATCGACGCCGACTGTGAGGTGGGCGAGGAAGTGACCGACGAGGTGCATTTCGCGGACTTCGGACGTCGTGCGATCTTAAACTTGCGCCAGACTTTGGCTTCAAAGATACTTGAATTGCAGAAAGACAGCTTGTACGCTAAGTATAAGGATAAAATCGGCCACATCATCGCCGCTGAGGTTTATCAGGTGTGGAAGAAAGAAATCCTGTTGCTGGATGACGATGGTAATGAGTTGCTACTGCCGAAATCCGAGCAAATCCCGACCGATTTCTATCGTAAGGGAGAGACCGTACGTGCGATCGTTCAACGTGTGGATAACTATAATAACAACCCGAAGATCCTTCTTTCCCGTACGGATAAGGTCTTCTTGCAGCGGTTGTTCGAGTTGGAGGTTCCGGAGATTAATGATGGCTTGATTACGATCAAGGCGATCGCCCGTATCCCGGGAGAGCGTGCCAAAGTGGCTGTCGAGTCATACGATGACCGTATTGACCCGGTGGGTGCTTGCGTAGGTATGAAAGGCTCTCGTATTCACGGAATCGTTCGCGAGTTGAGAAACGAGAACATTGATGTGATTAATTACACCTCAAATCTCTCTTTGTTTATCCAGCGTGCTTTAAGCCCGGCTAAGATCTCTTCTATCCGTGTAAATGAGGAAGAAAAGAAAGCTGAGGTTTATCTACGTCCGGAGGAGGTTTCTTTAGCGATCGGTAAGGGTGGTCTGAATATTAAGTTGGCTTGTATGTTGACTGAGTATACGATTGACGTATTCCGTGATATCGAAGGAGCGGACGAGGAGGATATCTACTTGGATGAGTTCTCCGACGAGATCGACAGCTGGGTGATCGACGCACTGAAGAATATAGGATGCTATACGGCGAAGAGCGTCCTTGCTATGAACCGCAATGAGATTATTGAACGTGCCGATCTGGAAGAGCAGACCGTGGACGATCTTTTAGCTATCTTATCTGCGGAATTTGAAGATGAAGGTAACGAATAAGTATTACGACAAAGTTAGATATGCCTATAAAATTAATTCAAGTACAGAGAAAATTGAACGTGGGAATCAACACGGTGGTTGAGTTCCTGCACCGGAATGGGTTCTCGGTTGAGGATAATCCCAACACGAGGATCAGTGATGAACAGTATGCTTTGCTCGTAAAAGAGTTTGGAAAGGATCTGCCTGAGAAAGATCGTAATTTTGCGGCGGATCGTGCGCAGAAAGAGGCTCCTTCTGTGAAAGAAGAGAAGACTGCGGAAATAAAGACAGTGATACCGGAAGAATTCAGGCCTAAGATCGTAATGAAGGGTCATATCGATTTGGATGGTGGACAACATAAAAAACAGCAGGAAGAGCCGAAGGCTAAAGAGGAGCCGAAGGTGAAAGAAGAGCCTAAGGTAAAGGAAGAGCCGAAAGTGAAGGAAGCGCCTGCCGCTCCCGCTGCTCAAGCTCCTGTTAAACCCGCGCAGCCTGCGCAGGCTCCCACGGAGAAAAAAGAAGAAAAAGTTATAGTAGTGGAAGTGGAAAAAGAAAAAACCGTAGAGAAGCAACCGGTTGTTGCGGAACCTAAGGTGGAAAGTGTGAAACCGGAACAGGAAGTAGAGAAGACCGAGGAAAAAGACGATAATCTTTTCCGTTTGAACTCGGTTAAATTGGAATCAAAGATCAAGGTAACCGGTAAGATTGACTTGGATGCGCTTAACCAATCGACTCGTCCGAAGAAGAAAACGAAGGAGGAGAAGCGGAAAGAGCGTGATGAGAAGCAAAAGTTTAATAACAATCGGCCGGGTAATAATAGCAACGGTCCGGGCGCTCCTCATAAGAGTCCGAATTCGCCTACTTTGATTAAACCGAACGCTCCTGCTAAACCGGGTGAGGAAGGTGACGCTAAGAAGAAGCGTAAACGTATCAAGAAAGATCGAGTAGACGTGAATAATACGCCGGGTACGAATTATCCGCGCCCGAATCGTGACGATCGTCCGAATAACGACCGTAAGCCTCGCTTGAAGAAGCCGGTGAAAGCGGAAGTTAGCGAAGAGGATGTTCAAAAGCAGATCAAGGAGACTTTGGCTCGCTTGACCAACAAGAATAATAAGAATAATAAGGGGGCTAAATACCGTCGTGATAAACGTGACGCCGCTGTGAAACGTGAGCACGAGTTGATGGAACAGGAAGAACTGGAAAGCAAGGTATTGAAGCTGACCGAGTTCGTTACGGCCAACGACTTGGCGAACATGATGGACGTATCTGTAACGGAGGTTATCGGTACTTGCATGAGCATCGGCCTTATGGTTTCGATCAATCAGCGCCTGGATGCGGAGACGATCAATATCGTGGCTGAGGAGTTCGGTTATAAGACTGAATATGTAAGCGCGGATGTTGTCGAGGCGATCAACGCTGATGAGGAAGATGATAACGAGGAGGATTGGGTAGCCCGTCCGCCTATCGTAACGGTGATGGGACACGTTGACCATGGTAAGACTTCTTTATTGGATAATATCCGTAGCGCGAACGTAATCGCTGGTGAGGCCGGTGGTATCACGCAGCATATCGGAGCCTACAACGTGAAGTTGCAGAATGGCCGCCGTATCACGTTCTTGGATACTCCGGGTCATGAGGCGTTTACCGCTATGCGTGCCCGTGGCGCGAAGGTGACGGATATCGCGATTATTATCGTGGCCGCTGATGATAACGTGATGCCTCAGACGATTGAGGCGATTAATCACGCTTCGGCTGCCGGCGTTCCTATTGTTTTCGCTATTAATAAAATCGATAAGCCACATGCTAATCCTGAGAAGATCAAGGAGGAGTTGGCGAATATGAATTACTTGGTGGAAGACTGGGGGGGTAAGTACCAGAGTCAAGAGATCTCCGCTAAGAAAGGTATCGGTGTCGAGGAGTTGTTGGAGAAGGTCTTGTTGGAGGCCGACCTGTTGGATTTGAAAGCGAATCCGAAAAAACGTGCGGTTGGTTCTATCATCGAGTCTTCTTTGGACAAGGGACGTGGCTATGTATCTACCATATTGGTGGAGAACGGTACGTTGAAGATGGGAGATATCGTTTTGGCGGGAACTCATCAAGGACGTATCAAAGCGATGTTCAACGAGCGTAATCAACGGGTGGAGAAGGCTGGTCCTTCCGAGCCGGTATTGATTCTCGGTTTGAACGGTGCTCCTCAGGCCGGTGATACATTTAATGTATTGGAGACTGAGCAAGAGGCGCGTGAGATCGCTAACCGTCGTGAGCAATTGCAGCGTGAGTTAGGTCTTCGTACGCAGAAGATGCTTACCTTGGATGATATCGGACGTCGTATCGCCGTGGGTAATTTCCAAGAGTTGAACGTGATCGTGAAGGGTGACGTGGATGGTTCCGTAGAGGCATTGTCCGACTCCTTGATCCGTTTGTCTACAGAGGAGATTCAGGTGAACGTAATTCACAAGGCGGTTGGCCAGATTTCCGAGTCGGATGTGGTTTTGGCGGCGGCTTCGAACGCTATCATTATCGGATTCCAAGTTCGTCCGTCTTTGCAAGCGCGTAGAAACGCCGAGAAGGAAGGTGTAGAGATCCGTTTGTACTCTATCATCTACGATGCGATCGAGGAGGTGAAGAGCGCTATGGAAGGCATGCTTTCTCCGGAGATCAAGGAGGAGATTACCGCTTATGTGGAAGTTCAGCAGGTATTCAAGATCACCAAGGTCGGTACGGTTGCCGGATGTATGGTTAAGGAAGGCAAGATCAAGCGTACGAACAAGATCCGCTTGATACGTGACGGTATCGTGATCTATGCCGGCGAGCTAGGCTCTTTGAAACGTTTCAAGGACGATGCGAAAGAGGTCGTGGCTGGCTTGGATTGCGGTTTGAATATTACGAACTTCAACGATATCCAAGTAGGCGATATGATCGAGGCTTACGAAGAGACAGAAATTAAGAAGACGTTATAACGATGAACTGGTTGGACATTACATTGCTATGTCTGGCAGGGATAGGATTTGTGAAAGGCCTGTTTGATGGAATCATCAAACAGGTTGTTTCGCTTATAGCCCTAGTGATCGCGATCTTTTTCTGCGGGAAAGCGGCGGCTTGGCTGAAAGGATATATCTTGGCGTTGGGTTGGTTTCCGGAAGAAGGGGTTACGATCTTGAGTTATATAGCGGGTTTTATCTTGATTATGGGGGTATTTATCCTAGCGGGTGAACTGGTTACCAAGGTGGTAGGGGCGACACCGTTGAGTGTTATCAACCATTTGTTTGGTGGTTTTTTCGGGTTGTTGGTCGTTTTGGTCTTTACCAGTTTGCTGTTGAACGCGCTGGAGTTCGTGGATCGCGGATCGGTCTTGATTCATCGCCAATCAAAGATAGAATCTCGTTTTTATTATAGCGTGAAGCAAATAGTACCAACAATTTTCCCACATAATTTGTTTTCATTAGGAGAATGAAGGGCTTTTATCAATGGTTAATTTTTAATTATGCAGGATTCAAATCATATAATTAATGAGGTAACGAGCGGAGATTATAAATATGGCTTCGTTACCGATATTGATACGGAGGTGATCCATCGTGGATTAGACGAGGAGACGGTCCGTATTATCTCTGCCAAGAAGAACGAGCCGGAATGGTTACTCGAGTTCCGTTTGAAGGCTTTTCGCCATTGGCAGACGTTGGAGATGCCTACATGGCCTCACTTGAATATCCCGCCGATCGATTATCAGGACATTATCTATTATGCCGCCCCTAAGAAAAAAGAGGGACCAAAGAGCTTGGATGAGGTAGATCCTGAGTTGTTGAAAACATTCGATAAACTGGGTATTCCTTTGGAAGAACAGAAGCATTTAAGCGGAATGGCGGTAGATGCCGTGATGGATAGTGTTTCCGTGAAGACTACTTTCAAGGAGAATCTCGCGGAGAAGGGGATTATTTTCTGTTCGTTCAGCGAGGCTGTACAACATCATCCGGACTTGGTGCAGAAATATTTGGGCAGCGTGGTTAGTTATCGTGATAATTTCTTCGCCGCCTTGAATTCGGCCGTGTTCTCGGACGGTTCGTTTGTTTATATACCGAAGGGCGTACGTTGCCCGATGGAGTTGAGTACGTATTTCCGTATCAATGCCGCTAATACCGGACAGTTCGAGCGTACCTTGATTGTCGCTGACGATGAGGCGTATGTAAGTTATCTGGAAGGATGTACGGCACCGATGCGTGACGAGAACCAATTGCATGCCGCTATCGTGGAGATCGTGGCGAACGAGCGTGCTGAGGTGAAGTATTCTACCGTACAGAACTGGTATCCGGGTGATAAGGAAGGTAAAGGCGGTATCTATAACTTCGTGACGAAACGAGGTTTGTGCAAAGGTGAGGGTAGCAAGATCTCTTGGACGCAAGTAGAGACCGGTTCGGCGATCACTTGGAAATATCCTAGCTGTATCTTGGCGGGTGATAACTCGGTAGGTGAGTTTTACTCGGTTGCCGTGACCAATAATTACCAACAGGCCGATACGGGTACGAAGATGATCCATCTGGGTAAGAATACGAAAAGTACGATCGTATCCAAGGGTATCTCTGCCGGTCATAGCCAGAATAGCTATCGGGGATTGGTAAAGGTGTCCGCCCGTGCGGAAGGCGCCCGTAACCATAGCCAATGCGATAGTTTGTTACTAAGCTCTACTTGTGGAGCTCATACGTTCCCTTACGCTGATATTCAGAATGAGACGGCGATCGTGGAGCATGAGGCTACGACGAGTAAGATCAGCGAGGAGCAATTGTTCTACTGCCAGCAACGGGGTATCTCGGTAGAAGAGGCTGTCGGTTTGATCGTGAATGGATATGCCCGTGAGGTAATGAATAAGTTACCGATGGAGTTCGCCGTCGAGGCTCAGAAATTACTAACGATCTCGCTGGAAGGCAGCGTAGGATAGAATAATTTTCAATTTTCAACTTTCAATTTTCAATTAGAAAAGATGTTAGAGGTTAAGAATTTACATGCCAACGTAAATGGCAAAGAGATATTGAAAGGTATCAACCTGTCGGTGAAAGCGGGTGAGGTACATGCTATCATGGGACCGAACGGTTCCGGAAAAAGTACGTTAAGTAGTGTATTGGTAGGTAATCCCGCTTTTGAGGTAACGGAAGGAGAGGTTATCTTCAACGGTAAGAATCTGCTGGATCTTTCTCCCGAGGATCGTAGCCGTGAGGGTATTTTCTTGAGCTTCCAATATCCGGTCGAGATCCCGGGAGTTAGTATGGTGAACTTTATGCGTGCGGCGTTGAACGAGCACCGTAAATATAACGGTCTGGAACCGGTTTCGGCTACGGACTTCTTGAAATTGATGCGTGAGAAACGTGCGATCGTCGAGCTGGATAATAAACTGGCCAGCCGTAGCGTGAACGAAGGTTTCTCCGGTGGAGAGAAAAAGCGGAACGAGATCTTCCAGATGGCGATGCTGGAGCCGAAATTGGCGATCTTGGATGAGACGGATAGTGGTTTGGATATCGATGCCTTGCGTATCGTAGCGCATGGCGTGAACCAGTTGAGGACTCCGGAGAATGCCGCTATCGTAATCACGCACTATCAGCGTCTGCTGGATTACATCAAGCCGGATGTGGTTCATGTGCTTTACAAAGGCCGTATCGTGAAGACCGCCGGTCCGGAATTGGCCTTGGAACTGGAAGAGAAAGGTTACGACTGGATCAAGAAAGAGATGGGAGATGAGTAATATGAAGGCCGAGCAACAATATATCGATCTTTTCGCCCAATGTGAGGATCTGGTATGTCGTCATAGTACGCCGGTGATGAATGCCCTTAGGGCTGATGCCTTGGCGAACTTTGAGCGACTCGGATTCCCCTCCACGAGAAGCGAGGATTATAAATATACGGATGTAGCCCAAGCGTTCGCTCCGGATTACGGTTTGAATATCAACCGGGTCGCTATCCCGGTGAATCCTTATGACGTGTTCCGTTGTGACGTGCCGAACTTAAGCACGTCGTTATACTTTGTCGTGAACGATACGTTTTACGATAAGGAATTGCCAAAAGCGCATTTGCCGGAAGGCGTGTATGCTGGAGGGTTGAAGGCTTTTACGGAGCAATATCCGAAGATCGCTTCCAAGTATTACGGAAAGGCGGCGCCGAGTAGCAAGGATGGTATTATCGCGTTGAATACGATGTTAACCCAAGATGGTTTCGTGGTGTATGTACCGAAAAATGTCGTGGTTGAGCGTCCTATCCAATTGGTGAATATTTTCCGTAGCGATGTGGATACGATGGCGAACCGTCGTGTTCTGGTGATTATGGAACCTCATTCGGAAGCGAAGCTATTGGTTTGCGATCATAGTATCGACGACGTGAAATTCTTGGCGACTCAAGTGGTTGAGATTTTCGCGGAGGAAGGTGCTCGCTTTGATTATTATGATTTGGAAGAAAGCAGCGAGTCTACGACCCGTTTCTCTTCCGTACACGTAAAGCAGGCGGCTTCGACCAATGTCTTGGTAAACGGCATTACGTTGACGAATGGCTTGACTCGCAACAATTATTACGTGGAACTGAATGGCGAGTATGCCGAGTCTACCTTATGCGGTATGTCCGTTCTGGACAAGGAGCAACAGATGGATACCTATAGCCATATCACCCATGCGGTTCCGAATTGTACCAGCAACGAGCTGTTCAAGAATGTACTGAATGATCATGCCGTAGGTGTCTTTAGCGGACGTATCTTGGTGAAAGAGGATGCCCAGAAGACCGCCGCTTACCAGACGAACCGTAATCTGTGCGCTACCCGTGAGGCCCGTATGTACAGTAAGCCGCAATTGGAGATTTACGCGGACGACGTAAAATGCTCGCACGGTATGACGACCGGTCAGTTAGATGAGAACGCTTTGTTCTATATGCAAAGCCGCGGTATCCTGCGTGACGAGGCCCGTATGTTATTGAGCGTGGCTTTCACTTCCGACGTGATCGACCATGTACGCTTGGAGGCGTTGAAAGACCGTTTGCATAAACTGGTAGAGAAACGTTTCCGCGGTGAACTGGCTAAATGCGCCGGTTGCCGGATTTGTAAATAATCGCGAATAAGAAGAAAACAGTAATCAGACATGGATTATCCCGACGATAATGTAGGGAACCATGTCTGATTTTTTTATATCTTTGGCAGTGACAAATTAAAACCTCCAACTTATGCAGTTAACACACATCGCCCTGTGGACGAATCATTTGGAACGTTTACGGGATTTTTATGTAAAATACTTCAACGGTAAGAGTAATGAGAAATATGTGAATCCAAAGAAAGGGTTCGCTTCTTATTTTGTCTCTTTCGAGAGTGGTCCTGCTTTAGAGATTATGCAACGGCAAGATATCTCCGATACCTACGACAAGGATCATATCGGCTTGGCTCATCTGGCTTTTCATGCGGATACGAAGGAGCAAGTGGATCAAATGATCGAACGTTTCCGGATGGATGGATACACGATCGCCGGTGAGACCCGCACTTCCGGGGATGGTTACTATGAGGGTGTAATCCGAGATCCTGACGGAAATATAGTAGAGATCGTCGTGGGCGGGGAGCCGGAGATACAAGTAGCTTTATTTCCTCCTTATGAGTTACTGCTGGAAGCCGATCCGGATCGGGAGAAAGTAGAGGCTTACCTAAAGGATTCGGATTGCTTTATCGCTACGGTACGAAATTCCGTTGCCGGCGTGATCGTGGTTCGCAAGGAGGAGGGTGGCAAGGCGGAGATCATGAATCTTGCCGTGGCGGATATCTTCCGTCGGCGAGGAATCGCCCGGAAACTATTACGGCATGTATCTAATAAATGGGCTCCGGCTCAAGATGTCGAGCTTTTGCGTATTTGCACCGGAACCTCAGCCGCCGGCCCGATGATGCTTTATCAACAGGAAGGCTTTGACTTGGTAGCCGTAGATCGCGATTATTTCGTACGGAACTATGCCGAGCCTATCTGGGAGAACGGCATTCAATGCAGGCATCAATTGATTCTTGAAAAGAGATTAAAATAGTATATATGAAAAGAAAATCGGGAGGTTTAAGAGGCCTCCCGATTTAATTATTAGTAATCTATAAATAGGTCCCCGAATGAAAAATCATCGGGGCTAATGGTATCACATTTCCAGCACGAAGATCCCTTTTGGTGCCAAGGATAATTCGTCTCCCAATGGAATCTCCTTTCCGGTTAATATCTCTTTTCCGGAGGTTTTACCTCGCAATACTTCCGCATAGCGGGCCAACGGGAGGTTCACCTCCTTATCGCTGCCATTCATCAAGACCAATACGCTCCGGCCATCCAGACTGCGCTCGTAAACATAGACACCTTGGTTCACCATGAAATGTTTCATCTTGCCCTTAGCGATGATATCGTTGCCCTTGCGCCATTTCAATAAAGTCCGGAGGAAATTCCATGCGTCATTTTGCACCTCGCTGCGACCGGATGCCTCGAATTGATTCACCTTGTCGCCGGGCCAGCCACCGGGAACATCCAAGCGGATATATCCGTCTCCCTTCTCCTTGGTGCCATTCATCAGCAACTCCTGCCCGTAATAGAGCTGGGGAATACCGGGGATCGTCAACAAGAATGTCACCCCTTGCTTGAACGCGTACAAATCATCGACAGACTTAGGCATGGAGGGAAGAAAACGATCCGTATCATGGTTCTCCAAGAAACGCAATACGTTATAGATATCGGGATATACATAATCATAACACATATGCTCGAAGATCGTGTGCAAGCCTCCGGAATACCCAGTCTCCTCATGGAACGCCTTACTCGCGATACCCATCAAGCGGAAATCCATTACCGATTTCAGCTCGGTATCCTGCCCGAAGTTCAACCGGCTGCCTTTCTGCCAATAAGCGGAACCGATCGTGTAGTTCATCCACGCCTCGCCTACGATGTTATACTCCGGATACTCGTTCATGACCTCCGTACACCAATTCCGCATCATGTCCACGTCGGCATACGGATACGTATCTTGACGGATACCATCCACGCCGCAATACTCGATCCACCAGATAGAGTTCTGGATAAGGTATTTGGCTACATGTGGGTTCTTTTGGTTCAAGTCCGGCATGCTCGGGACAAACCAGCCGTTCAGCATCGTCTCCTTATCATAATCCGACACGTAAGGATCGAAATAAGCCTCTTTATCGTGGTTGGTCTGCACGTAGTTATCGAGATTATTAAACCAGTCGTGGCTAGGGATATCTTTCATCCAAGGATGATCGCTTCCACAATGGTTGAAGATCATATCCATTACGACACGCATGCCCCGCTCGTGTGTCTTCTCGATCAAGCGGACGTAATCCTCGTTCGTGCCGAAGCGTGGGTCTACCCGATAATAATCCGTCGTGGCATATCCGTGATAAGAGCCTCCCTCCATATCATTCTCCAATACCGGGTTCAGCCAGATAGCGGTAACGCCCAGATCTTCGATATAATCCAAATGCTGTTCGATACCGGCCAAGTCACCTCCGTGACGGGCGTTCGGGCTGTTACGGTCTACCTTATAAGCGGTGCGCATCGGGATCTGATCGTTCGAGGGATCTCCGTTCGCGAAACGATCCGGCATGATGAGATAAAGCACGTCGGAAGAGTCAAACCCCTTGATCCGATCGGCGTTCGGTTTACGGGCCTTCAACTCATACGAGTAATTGAAACTCTTTTTGTCCTTCGTGAACGTGATATCAAACCTGCCGGGCTTGGCCTTTTCCACGTCCAGATAGATCAATAGGTAATTCGGGCTTTCCAACGCTACCGAGCTTTTCAACTGTACGCCGGGATATTTCACGCTAGGGAGATATCCGGCGATATCCTTACCATACACCATCAGCTGGAGTTCCGGGTTCTTCATACCGCTCCACCAGAAGGCCGGCTCGATTTTAAGGTTATCGGCAGAAAGCGTACTGGAAGCGAAAAGGGCCAGTAAAAGGCTCAAGAATAAATGTCTGTTCATGATATATGTTTATCCTTAATTCCGCAACACTATTATAAAATATTTTTTTTAAGTACCTGAGCAACAAAAAGTTGCTCAGGATTTTGCCATGTCAGAGGATTCACTTAACTTAGTGTTGCAAAAAAATAATCAAA